>JAENWY010000158.1 GCA_016649775.1 Spirochaetaceae bacterium | reverse complement strand
TTAATGGATCTGGAATTGCCTCAAAAATGTTATCAGATTTTGGAGTATATGTAATTACTGAAGAAGAATTAGATAAAATTGATTATTTGTTATCAGTAGAAGAATAAATATTTATTTAAAGTTTATTATACTAAATATTAATATATATAAGTTGCTAATACATTGAAAATTAATGATTTGTACTAGCAACTTTTTATATGTAAAATGTTTTATTTATCTACAGGATCAAGCATTTCTTCAATTTCAATTTCATCATCATTATCATTTTTCATTTTCACAATTTCGATTTTTCTTTTAGCATCTTCCAAACCACTTTCTAATTTTTTGGAAAGCTTCATACCTTCTTCAAATAAAGCTAAGCTCTCTTCTAATGAAGTGTTATTGTCTCTTAATAATGCTGCAATTTCTTCCATTCTTTTTAAATTATCCTCAAATTTCATTTATTCCACCTTGACCTTAATAGATCCATCTTTTACTTTTATTGCTAATAACTCATCATGACTTATTTGTTTAATAGATGATATTATTACTCCATTTTTATCTTCAACAATTGAATATCCTCTTTTTAAAATAGAATTAGGACTTAATGCTTTTATTTCTGTAGTAGTTAAAAGAAATCTTGATTGAAAACTATTGTATTTATTATCAATCTTGTAACTGTATAAATTTTTTAAATCATTATTCTTGGTATTAATTTCTTTAATTTTGTTTTCGAATAAACTAATTAAATTTTTAAAATTTGAATTGATAATATATTCATTTTGATAAATTCTCTTTTCAATACCATTGACAATATTATTATTGATATTTGAAATGTATAATTTACCATCACTAATTTTGCTATCAACATCTCTGGCAATTGAATTTTGAATTTCTTTATAATGATATTTTATAGACAAATATTTATTATCAATTTCTCTATTTATATCAGATTTATATAGAGTGTTTTGCTTACTTAAATTTTCTATTCTACCATCTAGACTTCTCTCAATATCACTTTCACTATTAGCTAATTTGAATAAATATGAATCAATTTTACTTCTTATTAAGCTTTGAAGCATATTTTTATCAAATCTATTAGTTTTTTCACTAATAAAACTGATTTTACTTTTTATACTATGAGTTATGTTGAATGATAGTTCTTTGTTTTTCTCTATAGTTTCAAATATGCCTGAAGAGGCAAGCTCTGCAGCAGCCGAAGGCGTAGGGGCTCTAAGATCAGCTACAAAATCACTTAAAGCCCAGTCTATTTCATGTCCAACACCACTAATAACTGGAATCTTACTAATAAGAATAGCTTTTAGAACTAAATCATCACTAAAGGGTAGTAAGTCTTCAATAGATCCACCACCTCTAGTAATAATTAATTGATCACATAACATATATTTATTTGCTAGTTCAATTGCTCTTGCTATAGTTTTAGCAGCTCCATCGCCCTGAACAACTGCTGGAATAATAATTACATCTAAAGAAGGTGCTCGTCTATGTAATACCTGAAGCGCATCTTGTAGTGCTGCAGTAGTTGGTGATGTTACTATCCCTAGTTTATTTGGAATTTTACTAATTTGTTTTTTATATTTTGTATCAAACCATCCGGCTTTCTCATAGGCTTTTTTTCTTTCTTCAAGTTGTGCTAATATATTACCTAATCCTACAAAATTTATTGAAGAACAAATAATTTGATAACTTCCTCTTGGTGCATAAACATCCAGAGATCCACTAACGCATATCTGATCACCATCTTTTAAGGGTTGCATTCTTCTAGTATTGCCTTTGAACATTACAGCGGAAATAGAGGCATTTGAATCTTTAAGTGTAAAATACCAATGACCAATTGACGAAGGTCTAAAGTTAGAGACTTCTCCAAGAATGTTTAAATTATTGAAATTGCTACTAAGAGTATGCTTTATTTGATTAGTCAAATCGCTAACACTTATTTCAGTATTGGCAAAATCATCAGTTTTAAACATATATAATCCTTTTTAATAATATTATCTATATTTTTACTAAGTTATCATAAAAGGTCAATAAGATTTGACATTTAAAATTTTTGATTTTTTAAATTTACTGATATGAAATTATAGTTTTATGCAAAAATATTAAGCCCAAAAGTGATTTATACTATTGCTAAATATAATAATTTTTCATATTGTTTTTTATATAACTTATGAAAAGTACCATTAATAAGGAGATAAAACTAATTAAATTAGTTTTAATAATATATGAAATTAGTATTAGCAGAAAAACCCAGTGTGGGTAGAACATTAGCTACCGCTCTTGGTTGTAATCATCGGGAGAATGGATATAGTGAAGGTAATGGTTATATTGTAACTTGGGCCTTAGGACACTTAGTCGAATTGTCTCAACCAGCAACTTATGGAAGTCAATATAAAAGATGGAGTTTTGGATCCCTTCCTATTCTTCCTAAAACTTTAGAAGTTGAACCTATTGAAAATACTAAAGAACAATATAAAATTGTAAAAGCTTTACTAGAAAGAAAAGATATAGAAAATTTCATAATTGCTACAGATGCAGGTAGAGAAGGTGAATTAGTTGCAAGATGGATATTAAAATTATCAAGTTATGACAAAAAAATTCAACGACTTTGGATTAGTAGTCAAACTGATTCTGCAATTAAAGAGGGGTTTGCTAATTTAAAAGATGGTGATGAATATATAAATCTTTATAAGGCTGCAGAATGTCGTGCTTCAGCCGATTGGTATGTAGGCATGAATGTTACTAGAGCGTTAACAACGCACTTCGATGCTAAAATGTCAGCAGGACGCGTTCAAACTCCAACTTTAGCCATTATGTGTAATCGTGAAGAGCAAATAGAACAATTTGAAGGTAATTTTTATTGGACTCTAAAAGCAGATTTTGGAGGATTTAACTGTTCATATTATACCGAACAAGATACAATAAGAATTGATAAAGAAATCAAAGTTAATGATTTAATATCCAAACTTAATAAACAATCAGGTATTGTTGAAAAAATTGAAGTAGCTGAAAAATCAGACCATTCTCCTTTGGCCTATGATTTAACAGAATTACAAAGAGATGCTAATCTTAGTTTAGGCTTTAGTGCTAAAAAAACTCTTGATGTGCTTCAAAAACTTTATGAATATCATAAAATTGTGACATATCCTAGGACAGATAGTAGATACATAACACATGATATTGTTGAAACTATTCCTTCTCGATTAATGGCTTTGGTTAATACTCCTTTTTCATCAAAAGCAAGATTTTTGGCTAATGGTAACATGCATATTGATAAAGATAGATTTGTTAATGATGAACTAGTAAGTGATCACCATGCAATTATTCCAACAGATCAGCGTGTAAATTTATCAAGACTATCAGAAGATGAAAAAAATTTATGGCAATTAATTGTGATTAGATTTCTAGAAGTATTGGAAGATGATTATAAATACAAAACAACATCAATGATAATAAAAGTTAAGGATGAAATTTTTAAAAGTAGAATAACAATACCAATAAGTCAGGGATATAGAGATATTGCAAGAATTGTTGGTTTGCGATCTACTGCTTCAATTGATGACGGTGATGATTCATCTTTTATAGACAATCTGAAAGAAAATGATATAGTAACTATTAAATCTATTATGAGTCATAGAACTACTACTGAGGCACCTAAAAGATATAATGATGCAACTCTTCTTTCAGCTATGGAACATGCAGGACGGTTTGTTGAAGATTATAATATTAAAAAAAATTTATCTGCTGGATTAGGTACTCCAGCTACTCGTGCAGATATTATAGAAAAACTTATACACAATAATTATATAGATAGATCAAAAGACAATGAACTAATCCCAACTCCAAGAGGACGAGAAATTGTTCGACTTGCTCCTTCGTTATTAACATCACCTGAATTGACAGGACTATGGGAAGAGCGTCTTTCTAAAATTGCCAAAGGAAAAGAAGATAGTAATATTTTTATTAAAGATATTAAACAAGTTGCTCGAGATTTGGTTTCAATTGTTGGAAAATCTACAGATAGTTTCAGTCCAGTATTTGAGGATGTAAAAAAATGTCCATTTTGCGAATCCTTAATGATGAGTATATTAGATGAAAATAATAGAAAACATTATGTTTGTCAAAAGCTTTCATGCTCATATGAAGAAATGGAGATTCAAAAAAGAGTATTACTAAGTGAACAAGAAATAGCTGAATATAAATCAAAAATTCCCAAACAGACTGTGGTAAAAGTTAAAATTGTTGCAAAGAAAAAAGTAATTGTAAAAAAATCTACTGCTATTGTGAGGCAAAAAGTTCAATTAATTCCAACGGAAAATACCAAAGTAGCTTCCTCGGCTAGTTCCTCAGCTGCATATTTTTCATCTTTAGCATCTAGTAAAAGTTCTTTAGTTCCTGGAATATCAAGAAAAAACACTTTTGTAAAACCTGAATCTACCACAATTATTCCCACATATAAATATGAAACTCAAATTGAAGTTGTTCGAGAGAGTAATTTTAATAGATATAAAAAAAATCAAAATAATCAAAAATCTAAGACAGAAATTACAGATTGGATAAATAATAAAAATGAACATTCTTTAGAAAATAATGATGGAGGTTCTACTTTTGCTGATTTTATAAAAGTTAGTGAAAATAGAAATAAAAAAAGAGAGCAAAAAAATAAATAAAGTATCCTATAATAAATTAACTACTTATATTTGCTAAGTGTTTGTATATAGTTATTTGTCCCACATGTTTGATAAATAGGTGGTACAATCCCACTGCGAGTATTCAGAGTTATGGGGAAAATGTAGTTATACTCTTGTTAGCTAAGAGCAAGTGCATTATCGTGATGTGCTGTTTGAAGTAAGCTAGAGGCAAGGTCTTGGCCAAAATACAGAAACTTGTTTAGTTCTAATATATGGAAAAGACAGTATTTTATGATAAAGTCCATTCTCTGGGTGTATTAGGTAAAGCAATCGACTATATTAGAGTATTAATTTTTTATCTGAGAGTCTGCAATATGGACCAAAACTATGGAAGCCCATGAGGTAAGTAAGATTAGTAGTCAACCGAGGTAATGGTATTGAGAAAGAAGCATATAAAGGACTGAACAATTTACATTTTTCGGAGATTGAAAATCCGTTCCTAAAAGATGTGAAAAGAAATAGAAATAAAGACTATGTTAAGCTAAAATCTGATTGTATCTGGTAGATATCTACATCGAGATAGAAAAAGAGAAAATGAGATTAAAGAAAATCGAAAATTACCACATACAGAGATGTGTG
>JAENWY010000260.1 GCA_016649775.1 Spirochaetaceae bacterium | reverse complement strand
TTAATATTAAAAGCATCTCGACCTGCATATTTAGCATTATCGCCAAGCATGTCTTCGATTCTCATTAATTGATTATATTTTGCTAGTCTATCAGATCTAGACATTGAACCAGTTTTAATCTGTCCAGTTTCTAAAGCTACAACTAAATCAGCAATAAATGTATCAGCTGTTTCACCAGATCTATGGGATACAACTGCTGTATAACCATTTCTCTTTGCCATATCAATAGCTTGATAAGTTTCACTTAATGTACCAATTTGGTTAAGTTTAATAAGAATTGAATTAGCAACTCCCATTTCAATACCCTTAGCTAGTCTTTCTGTATTTGTTACAAATAGATCATCACCAACGATTTGAATCTTATCACCAAGACGGTCACTCATTAATTTCCAACCTTCCCAGTCATCTTCAGCCATTCCATCTTCAATTGATATAATAGGATATTTATTTACCCATGCTTCCCACATATCTACCATCTGTTCACTGGTTAATTCTTCACCAGTTGTCCATCGTAGTTTATATGTTTTCTTTTTTGTATCATATAATTCAGATGCAGCAGGATCTAAGGCAATCATGAAATCGCCATCTCTTCCTGTTGAATAACCAGCTTTTTTAATAGCTTCAATAATAACGTCTAAAGCTTCTTCGTTAGATTTTAAATCTGGAGCAAATCCACCTTCATCTCCAACGCTAGTATTATAACCACGTCCTTTAAGAACTGTTTTTAAGTTATGAAATACTTCACTAGTCATTCTAACAGCTTCTCTAATAGAAGTTGCACCGATTGCCATTACCATAAATTCTTGGAAATCTACTTTATTGTCACTATGTGCACCACCATTTAAGATGTTAGACATTGGAACAGGTAAAGTTCGTGAATGAAAATTTCCTAAATATGAATAAAGAGGTACTTCAAGATAATCTGCAGCTGCTCTAGCTACAGCAAGTGAAACACCAAGAATAGCATTAGCACCAAGTTTACTTTTGTTTGCTGTGCCATCTAATGCGATCATTGCATTGTCGATTCCGAGTTGATCAAGAGCATCCATGCCTTCAACGTTTGGTGCAATTACATTGTTAACGTTTTTTACAGCTTTTAATACGCCTTTACCCATGAAACGAGATTTATCTCCATCTCTGAGTTCAACTGCTTCATGAATACCAGTTGATGCACCTGATGGTACAGCTGCACGACCAAATGCTCCACTCTCTAAAAATACATCTACTTCTACTGTAGGGTTACCACGTGAGTCAAGAATTTCTCTTGCTTCAATTGATTCAATTAAACTCATATTGTTATTCTCCTATATGTTACTATGTACTAACAATGATAATATTTATTGGAATAGTCAAGTATAAAGTAAATAAAATTTATTATATTTTGTAATTTCTTATATAATGCTATAGTAAAGAGAATAAAAAAATAATTAACAAATATTTAATGACAAGTTAATATTATAAGAGCACATAGGGAGTAAAAAATATATAATGGAAAACAAACAAGTGTTATATAAAATGCCAATGTTAGATAAAAATCTGATAAAAAAGATAATTTTTTCAATGGATAATCAAAACTCAAATGGATATTTAGATTTGCTTTCTTCAGGAATTATAGAAGTTGATAATATTAATGAAGATATTCAGGTAAACTCAAGTGAAAATGAAGGTCATTTTGAAACATTAAAAATAATAAATAATACTAATAGATTTCTAGCAGTTCCTGTATGGGGACCTCTTGAAGGTTTTAAAATGAGAGAAAATTTTGTGGATTATATGAAAAATCCACTATATAAAGAAAAACTTGATAAAGTTTTACATACAGGAAGAGGTGTATTTAGAAAATTTAAAGAAGTACTACATACAAGTCCATTAATAGAAAGACAATGGTATAATTATAAGAAAGAATACATGCAAATTATAGTTATTAAGTGGTATGAATATAATAAAGGGATAGTTCAATTAGAGGAGCTTCCATTAGATATTGATGAACTTCCAGATGATCTTCTAATAGAAGATTTTAGCTTTGATTTTTATAAAGGTTATGAAAAAAAAGAAGAAATTGATAATTTAACAAATATTTTTCTGAAAGAAATTAATTCAATAGATGCTTTTTTAATAGAAAAAAACATAGCAGATGATAAAGATGCTTTACATTTGTGTGTCTTAACACCAGATGAAAAAGTGGTTGGATTTCTAAAATATAAAATAATTAATGCTGATTTATGTGAAATAATTGCATATGGAATAACCTATGAATATCGTGGAATTGGGCTGTTTAATATACTTTTAGATAAATTAATAAGGCAATTAAACAGAGAAGGAAAGAAAACCCTTATAATGTTTTATACCTCTGATTTTATAAAAATATCTAAAAAAGTTAAAAATATTGAAATATTTTGTAACCTTTCGTATTTTTTGATTGATATGACTGTATGGATTGAAGGAAATATCTCTTCAGAACTACTTGAAGTGTAATATTGGACTAGTATTTTATAAAAATAGTGTTTAAATAGTATTCTATATTGACACTATGCTATAAAATGTCATAATAATATTATTAAGTTTTTATTGACTTTTAAAATAAAGTTATTAAGATAAGTGAAGAATAACTAAATTGTTTGATAATAAAAGTTGAATTATTTGGTTTTAAAATTATTTTTTGGAATTGTAATTTATGTAAAAAATATCTTGACAGATGCTATTACCCTTGTTACAATCCCAAATATATATGGAAAATTAAGGGGTTTTTTATGGCGTTGCCATATTCCCGAAACTATTTGGAGGAAGTATGAAAAAAGTTTCTGCTTTATTATTAACTACTATGTTAGGTTCTAGCATGGTATTCGCTAGTTTTTCTGGTAGTGCAAGTTTAGAATTAGGTGCAAATTTAGATTCTGGCAATTTTGGTATGAGTAACAATTCTTCTGTTAATTTTGATATTAACTTATTAGAACAAGTAAATGATGCTACAACAAGTGAAGAAGCAATCTATGCTGAAATCAATGCAACTTTACAAGTTAGAGTTGTT
>JAENWY010000278.1 GCA_016649775.1 Spirochaetaceae bacterium | reverse complement strand
GCAATGGCTACGATGTTATCATTTTCATTTTTTAGAGTTACAACTCTAACACCAGCAGCAGTTCTACCTTGAATAGATATATCTTTTACATGAACTCTAACAGTTAAGCCCTGCATTGTTACACATACGATATCATTTTCTTCATTAACAGATAAGGCGCTAATAATGAATCCAGAACTACTATCAACTCTAAAGATCTTTTGACCTAAAGTGCCTCTATTATGTTCCATGAATTGGTCAAAGTTAACTTGTTTTCCCTTACCTTTATCAGTAAGCATAAGAGCTCTTTTACCTTCTTGGACCTTTAATAATCCAGCTAATTCATCATTTTCTCTTAAGCTAATTCCTTTAACCCCATGAGTTACACGGCCCATAGAACGAACTTGAGAAGCGGCCATAAGTAAACCTAATCCATTTTTGGTTATCAACAATACTTGATCATCTTCATCAACAAATTCACAATGTAATAGTTCATCATCTTCATCAAGAACAATGGCTTTAACACCTCTTTGTTTAGCATTTTTAAAGACACTAAGATTACATCTTTTAACAACACCGGCTCTGGTTGCCATCATTAAGAATTTATCTTCTGCAAATTCATCAAAATGAATAATTCCTGTAATTTTTTCATCTTTAGTAATTTGAATCAAGTTTTTAATACTTGTACCCTTAGCATACTTTGAACCTTCAGGAATATCAAAAACTTTAGTGTAGTAAGCCTTACCAGCACTTGTTATAAACATTACAATTTCATGAGTAGAAGAAATAAACATTTTTTCTACAAAATCATTATCTTGTAGTTTAGCTGTTTTAGAACCTTTACCACCACGACCTTGTGCATTATATTCATCAACTGGGATACGTTTTGCAAAACCTTTATTACTAATTAAAACAACTACTTGCTCTTCCTTAATAAAATCACCAATATTTTTTAAACTTAGTTCTTGAGGTCTAATTTCAGTTAAACGACGATCTTTTGAAGATAATCTTGCACACATTTCTTTAGTCTCTACTGAAACGATATCAAGAATTTTTTCTCTATGAGCTAATAAATCTTTAAAATATGAAATCTTTTGTTCTAATTCACCTAATTCTTCAAGAATCTTACCAGCTTCAAGATGTGATAACTTACCAAGTTTCATATCTATAATAGCACTAGCTTGAATTTCATCTAAGATAAATCTTTCTTGTAATTTAATAGAAGCTTGATTATTATTAGAACTGCTTTTAATAATTGCAATTACTTCGTCAATGTTATCAAGACCAATCTTTAAACCTTCTAAGATATGAGCTCTCTCTAATGCTTTTTTAAGATCAAATTGAGTTCTTCTTGTTACGACTTCTTCTCTATGTTTAATGTAATAAACAATCATTTGTTTTAAGTTCAACAATTGTGGTCTACCATTAACAAGCGCCAGGTTATTAACATTGAAATTAGTCTGTAAAGCAGTTCTTGAAAATAATAAATTCAAAACAACAAGAGCTTCAGCACCAGATTTTAATTCAACTACAAGTCTTATACCATTTCTATCTGACTCATCTTTAACAGCAGCAATATTAGGAATAGAATTATCTTTTCTTAAAGAATCTATCTTCTTTACTAATTCTTGCTTATTAACTTGGTAAGGAAGTTCTGTAAATACTATTTGATCTCTTCCATGTTCATGTACTTCTATCTCATAACGAGATCTTATTACAATTTTACCTTTACCAGTTGTAAAAGCGTCTCTGATTCCATTCATACCATATATAATACCAGCAGTTGGGAAATCAGGGCCCTTCATGTAATTCATTAACTCAGTTATAGTTACATCTGGATCTCTAATTACTGCTTCAATAGCATCACATATTTCTTGTAAATTATGAGGAGCCATATTAGTTGCCATACCAACAGCAATACCACTGGTACCATTAGCTAGTAAAAAAGGGAAAACTGCAGGTAATACTGTAGGTTCCGTCATAGAATCATCATAGTTAGGTCCAAAATCAACGGTATTTTTATTGATATCAACCAACATTTCTTCGCCGACTTTACTCATCTTTGATTCTGTGTATCTCATTGCTGCAGGTGGATCACCATCGATAGAACCGAAGTTACCTTGTGGGCTAACTACAGGATAACGAAGTGAGAAATCCTGTGCTAAACGTACTAGAGCTTCATATACTGAAGCATCACCATGTGGATGATATTTACCAAGTACGTCACCAACAATTCTGGCACATTTTTTATTTGGTCCTGAAGATTTTAAACCCATATCAAACATATCGAATAAAATTCTTCTATGTACAGGTTTTAAACCATCACGAACATCAGGAAGTGCTCTAGAAACAATAACTGACATAGCGTAGTTAAGATATGAAGTCTTCATTTCCGTAGATACGTCAACAACTATTGTTCTCTCATCCTTATCATTTATTTGATCGTCCATTTTGACTTCCTTTATACGTCTAAATTATCTACATATTGAGCATTTGCTTCAATAAATTCTCTTCTTGGAGGTACTTCTTCACCCATTAACATAGAGAACACTCTATCAGCTTCTTCAGCATCACCTAAATGAATTTGGCTAATCATTCTAGTTTCAGGATTCATGGTTGTTTCCCAAAGTTGTTCAGGATTCATTTCACCAAGACCCTTATATCTTTGAATCGAAGCACCCTTAGAAGAATCAGTAATATTATTTTCTTCCAAAATACGAACTCTTGCTGCTTCATCATAAGCATAGTATTCTTTTCTATTGACTGTAATCTTATATAGAGGAGGCATGGCAAAATATACATAACCAGCTTCAATTAAAGG
>JAENWY010000144.1 GCA_016649775.1 Spirochaetaceae bacterium | reverse complement strand
CCTGTATTTATCAACTTAGCTATTATATAATAATTGTATTATTCAAATTCAAATTTAAATTTAAAAAAGAAGAGAAAAAAAGTGAAACCTCCTAATTTTCCACCAAGATAATTAAGGTTTCACTTTTAACATAATCATGGTTATCATCTAATCAATTCAAATACAAGAAAATTACAACTCTAATTAAAAATAAGGTCAAAACTGTCTTAAAATAACTATTGATGATAGAATAAAAATCATTTGTCCTTATTGTGGAAAAGAGATGAACTGTCATGGATTTAGAAGTAGAACTGAGAAATCTTATTTTAAAACTAAGCATTATTTGGTGATTATTCAAATAAACTATGGAATTATGGAAAAAATATTTTTAAAATTAAATTAAAAACAAAAAAACTTAAGTGTGAATTATTTGTAAACAAAATTTTTATAGATTTCAAATAGCTGAATCACTATGTAAAATGTTAGCTACTGTTTTACAATCTTAAGTGAGGAACTTTAGGTAAAAACAAATTAATATAGAGGCAGTGAAATTAATACAAAATCTCAATAATATTATAAGGAAGAGTGTCAAAATAATAAACTATTAATTCATGTGATATATAATTTTATTTTGCTCCTAATTTATCTTGCTAAAACGTTAAAGAGGAAGATATCGAAAATTAGGGATTAGATAAGCATGACAGAAAATCAGATAAAGAGTTTTAAAAAAATTACAATAATATAAAAAATACTTAAGCAAAAAAAAATTATCTTATAAAATAGTATAATTTTTTTAATACAAATAATCATTACAAGTTGTGTAATAATTTATAAATATAAGGCTTTTTTTAAAACATTTAATTCCATTCTTCCATATCAATGGCAACATTAGCTATAAATATACTCCCATATTTTTCGAGTGATTCTGAAATATATTCTTGTAGTTCACTAATTGATGTTTTCATCATATGTGAGGTTGGAATTCTTAGTTTTACTGACAAGGAATACCCATTATCATAAACCTTTGAAGTTAAAGAAATTACTCTTATAGACTGGTCAAATTCATCGAGACAATGAACTACCATTTGAGTTAAGGCGGCATCACTAATTACGGTTTTTGAAAATCTAGTAAAATCAGGTCTTACAATTGTTTTTTCAAACACTTGAGTCCTTTTCCAAGGTAAAATTTTATTAGGATGAAATAAAACTTTCATTGAATCAAGTACTATTTTAGGAGAGGTTCTGGTAATTTCAATAGAAGGTACAGGTATAACATGTTTACCTTCTGTGAATCGTACTCTCATTGCTGTATCAATCTCATCTTTTGTGGCAATATCTTCAATATGAAATATTTTTTCTGGTTGAGGTATCGATAATCTAGAAGCAATTTTACTAACCATTTTTTCACTCGTACCTATGATTAATATTCTATGATATCTTTCTTTTTGAAGAGCCGTGATTACAGCTTTTTGATGTTCTTCATCGTCAAATACTGCAGTTCTAACGGCCGCAATGAAAGTGTGATCTTGTTTTGCACTTTTACCTGCCAACATTTTATCACCTTTAATTAGTAGCCCATCATCAATAATTAAATCTATATTGTGTTCTTCTGCTACCATTTTAGATCTAAAGCTTTTTCCCGTTCCACTTTTTCCAACTAGAGCAAATACTTTTGTTCCTTTTATTTTCCAAAAGGCATACTTGAATATACGGTTCATGTGTATTAGTATAACTATAATTTAATTTTTTTGATATAAAAAATGGATATTATTAAAACAATTTCACAAATATTGTGTAACTGGAATTTATTAAGGAGTAAGTACAATGCCAAATGACGTTCTAACGTTTAAAAGAGGCGGTGTACACCCTGAGGATCGAAAATATTTAAGTAGTAAAAAGGCTATTGAAATATTACCGACTCCAAAGGAAGTAATCGTTAGTCTCTCTCAACATTTAGGAGCCCCAGCTAAGGCACTAAAAGCTAAAGGAGACAAAGTTGTTAAGGGTGAAAAGATAGGAACTGCTTCAAGTTTCATCAGTGCTGAAGTTCACTCCCCTGTAAATGGTACAATTAAAGCTATTAAAAAAGTAACTCTTGCTAATAGTGTTAGTTGTGATGCCTATGTTATCGAAGTAGATCAGGAGGCCCCTGAAGTTGACTTTGTTAAAACTGAATGGAAAAATAAGACAAAAGAAGAGCTTTTAGCTACTATTAAAGATCTTGGTGTCGTTGGTATGGGGGGTGCAACTTTTCCCGCTCATGTAAAGTTTTCTATTCCAAAAGGTAAAGAAGCAGAATATCTTGTAATTAATGGTGTTGAATGTGAACCTTATCTTACAAGTGATCATAGAACCATGCTTGAAAGAGCAGAGGGTGTTGTTGAAGGTATCATGATTATTGCAAGAGTCATTGGTGCTAAAAAGATTATTGTTGGAATTGAAGTGAATAAAATGGATGCAATTAAGCATCTTAGAGAAGTTATTGAAGCTTCTGGTTATCAAATCCAAGTTCAACCTTTAAAAATGAAATATCCACAAGGTGATGAAAAACAATTGTTGAGTGCTACAATTAAAAAAGAAATTCCTAGTGGAAAACTTCCTTTAGATATCGGTGCAGTTGTTTCTAATGTTGGAACTTGTTTCGCTGTATATGAAGCTTGTGCAAAAAACAAACCTTTATTTGAAAGAATCGTTTCCGTAACAGGTGAATGTATTAAAGAACCAAAGAATGTTTTGGCTCCAATTGGTACAAAGATTGGTGAGTTGATTGATTTCTGCGGTGGATTTACCGAAGAACCTGATAAAATTGTATCCGGTGGTCCAATGATGGGATTTTCTTTTTATGATTTAGAAACTCCAATTCAAAAAGGAACAAGTGGGGTTATTTCAATTAAAATTGAAAATATAGCGCCTCAAACGGCATGTATTTCCTGTGGAAAATGTGTTCAAGCTTGTCCAATTGGACTAATGCCAACAATGTTGTATAGAAATATTAATGTAGGTGCCTATGATATGGCTCTTAATAAATACTCTTTAATGGATTGTAAAGAATGTGGTAGTTGTGCTTTTGTATGTCCAGCTCATATTCCTTTAGTACATACCTTTAAATTCGGCAAAAAAATGGCAAGGAGAAAAAAATAATGAGAGTAGTTAGTTCTTCACCTCATTTCCATTCAAAAAATAAAACATCTTCAATAATGTGGAATGTTAGTATTGCATTAGCTCCAGCTTCAATCTGGGGTATATATGTATTCGGACTTAGAGCATTACTTGTTCTTGTTGTATCTATTGCAGCTTCTTGTTTAACAGAATATTTGCTTGGATTAATTGATGGAAAAAACGGTTTAATAAAAAGTACATTATCAGATGGATCAGCTTTCTTAACAGGTTTACTTGTTGGAATGAACATGAGTCCTTTAGTACCTTTATTAGTTGCAATTATTGCAAGTGCTTTTGCAATTGGTATTGTTAAATGGATATTCGGAGGCTTAGGCCAAAACTGGATGAATCCAGCTCTAGGTGGTCGTGTATTTGTATTCTTTAGTTTTACTTCCCTTATGAGTAATTATGCAGTTCCTAGAACTCTAAGTGTAGTTGATGCAGTAGGTAGTGCAACTCCTCTTGGATTTGTAAAAACAAGTATTGCTGGTGGTGCTTTAAACTTGAGTCCTACTGATTTAATGAATCAAGCTGGTTATCCTGTTACTCATTTTGCACAAAATATTGCTTCTTCTACCGGTATTTCTCCATATGCGATTGATGCTTTCTTTGGTAATATTGGTGGTTGTATTGGTGAAGTTTCAGCCTTCTTTTTATTGATTGGTGGTATTTATTTATGTGCTAAAAAGATTATTTCATGGCATACTCCTTTATCTTATATTGGATTTTTTGCTGTATTAACTTGGTTATTCTCAGGCTATAGATCTGGTTTAGGTTTTGCTTCAGGTGAAGTTTTAACTCAAATTTTTAGTGGTGGGTTATTTTTAGGTGCTATTTTTATGGCAACTGATATGGTTAGTTCTCCAATTACAAAAAAAGGTCAAATTATTTTTGGTCTAGGTTGTGGATTCTTTACTTTCTTAATTAGATATTTCGGAGCACTTCCAGAAGCTGTATCATTATCTATTATTTTAATGAATATGGTCGTACCTACTATTGATAGATATATTATTCCAAAAAAATTTGGTACAGTAAAAAAAGTTAGGGAGGCAAAGTAATGAAAGATTATTTTAAAACTTCTTTAGTTTTAGCTATAATTTGTGCTGTTGCAGCATTAATGCTATCTTCATTAAATAGTGTTACAGCTCCAATTATAAAAGCCTATAATATACAACAAACTATTAATGCTTTAGAGTCTGTTAATCCTGGTTATAATTTGGGTAAAAATTTTGCTATAGATAGTGAAGTTTCTCCATATTATATCCCATTAACAGAAAATGGTAATATAAAAGGTTATATTCTTGAATTATCTACTAATGGTTATGGTGGTTTAATTACTATTGTTGCATCTTATGATTTAACAGGAAAAGTAATGAAAGCTAAAGTTGTTAGAAGTAGTGAAACTCCTGGACTTGGTAAGAAAAGTGATAATAGTTGGTATATGACAAAATATATTGATAAAGATCCAATACCTACTACTAAAACTCAGTTAAGTAGCAAAGATAGTGCAGCTATCAGTGGTGCATCTATTACATTTGCCGCTATTGGTCAAGCATTATTTAACGGTAGCGAGTACATTAAAACTTTGGAGGCAAAATAATGGCTAACAAAAAAGAATTGGTAAAAGGCCTTTTTAAAGAGAACCCTGTATTTGTATTATTTTTAGGTCTTTGTCCAACCTTAGGCGTTACAACTATAGTATCAAATGGCATTGGTATGGGATTTAGTGTTTTATTTGTATTAACACTTTCAAATATTATGATTAGTTTATTGAGAAATGTTATTCCTGATGATGTAAGGATTCCTTCCTACATTGTTATTATTGCATCTTTTGTTACAATCATTGAAATGATTTTACATGCTTATATTCCAAGTGTTTATACATCACTTGGTGTTTATCTTCCATTAATTGTTGTTAACTGTATTATTTTAGGTCGTGCGGAAGCATTTGCTAATAAAAATACTGTTGTCGATAGTGCTTTAGATGGTATTGGTATGGGTCTTGGTTTTACAATTGCTTTATTACTTATTGCCGCAATTAGAGAAATCTTAGGATCTGGAACAATTACATTGTTTGGTGTTGGTGGATGGGATGGTATTATTCATATTCCCTTTATTGAAGCAAATCCTATTAGAGTATTGACATTAGCTCCAGGTGCTCTTCTTGTCATGGGATGTATTATTGCATTTATGAACTATAAGAAGAATAAAAAAGTAAATAGTGTAAAAAAGGAGAATAACTAATGAGTTATATAGCAATATTAATAACATATATATTTATTAGCAACTTCATATTAGTACAATTCCTTGGAATGTGTCCTTTTATTGGTGTATCAAAGAATAGTGAAAGTGCTCTTGGTATGGGGATGGCAGTAACATTTGTTACCTCAGTTGCCTCTGTTGTAACTTGGGCTATTTATGCCTTTTTACTTATTCCTTTTAACCTAACATATTTAAGTACTGTTGCATTTATTCTTGTTATTGCAGCTCTTGTACAAGTAGTTGAATTAGTTGTTAGAAAAATATCACCACCTTTATATAAAGCTCTTGGTATTTATCTTCCATTAATTACAACAAACTGTGCAGTATTAGGTATTGCAATTATCAATATTGATGAAAGCTATACTAGTTTACAATCCTTTTTTGGAGGACTTGCTGCAGGACTTGGTTTTACTCTTGCAATTGTATTAATGAGTAACATTCGTGAAAAATTAGATTTATCTCCTGTTAGAAAGAGTTTTAAGGGCGT
>JAENWY010000336.1 GCA_016649775.1 Spirochaetaceae bacterium | reverse complement strand
TGAATATTTCTTTTTCAATAATTATTGGATGAGTTGATTCAACATAATATTTTGGTAATTGCCCTCTATTAATTTTCTTCTTATGTGTTAAATGATTTTCTCTATAAGTCTTTTGTAGAATTGAGTCACCTGTATAGTTAATTTGCCTTAATATTAACCATATACTTTCATAGCAAAACTCCTCATTTTTTAAAGGTTTAATTCCTTTTGAATTTAGCATTTTGACTATTTGATGAGGGCTCATACCATTACCACTTCCAAAACATACAATCAATCAATGAATAAAGAGCACCTACATGCAAGAAACAAAGCATACTAACTATTTTAAATTAAGTTACAATAAAAATTCAAAACTTCATTGAGACTAGCATAATAAGTGTTTATTCATTGGTATTAATTTTTTAATGCTGTAATTGGACAAACATAAACTCCATCATCTCTTAAATAAGCAGCATTTGATAAACCACAAATTATGCATAATACTTTAGGAGGAGTACCACCATTTTTTATTATTTTATTTTTTATTTTAACTAAAGACCTTGCCGCATTATCAATTTGATTACAACCTAATTTTATTTCTATTGCAATCCAATCACCATTATCTAATTCAACAACTGCATCTATTTCATCATTATCATAGTCTTGATAATGGAATAATTTTGCACCGAAAGATTCTGAATATATTCGCAAATCTCTTTCACACAATGATTCAAACAGAAAGCCTAATGTCCTTAGATCATTTAATAGCACCTTTTTTGATGCATTTAATAATGCACAGGCTAAAGAAGGATCAGTAAAATGTTTTTTTTCTTTATTTTTTATTCTAACCGATGATCTTATATTTGAAGAAAAAGCATTTTGATTTTCAATTAAAAACATCCTTTCAAATATGGATAAATAATTTGCGATTGTATCATTATCTATATTTTCACTATCATTTTCTTTTATATCTTTTTTTAAAGCATTATTAGATACAGTGGTGCATTCATTTCTAGCCAATGATTTTAATAGTTTAGTCATTTTTTTGGTATCTCTATTAATACCTTCAAGTCGATAAATATCATGATTAATAATTGCATTTATATATTCTTTTGCAATTAATGAATAATTTTCTTCCTTTAGATTTAAACTACCAGGCCAACCACCTCGTATTATGAGATTTATAATATTCTCTAGATTAGTTTCTTCTATCATTATATTTTTGAAATCTTCATTACATATTTTTTCTAGAGATATTTGTCCTGATGAATCTTTTGATTCATATAAAGACATGGGTCGCATTCTTAATATTGCAATTCTACCTGCTCCACTATGAAGAATACCTTTTTGAGTTGGTGTAGCTGAACCTGTAAGAATAAATTGTCCTTTTTCATCACTTTGATCAACTTCAAATCTTACAGCATCCCATAATTGTGGGACTTCTTGCCATTCATCAATTAATCTAGGCGCATCTCCGGTTAAAACTAATTTTGGATTCATTTCAGCAAGGGATTTATTTTGAAAATTACCTGTGGGATCTCCTATATAAATATTACTCTCACTATTAATACTTGCAGTACTAGTTTTACCACACCATTTAATACCTTCAATGCATATTGCTCCAAAACTATTGAGATATCTTTCTATTTGCTTATCGATAATTCTAGGTAGATATTTTTCTTTATTCATAATTGACCTCAGACTTTATTATAGATCCATTCGGTCATTTTATCAATATCCATTCGGTCATTTTATCAAAAATTATACTAGTAAATTTCAAATTTTTATAAATAACCAACCGAAACTATTTTTTATTAACAAAGAGAGCGTCAATCTATAGTAAGAGGTTTGTCTAGACACTAATTTAATATTTCAAGAATATTTTGGCTCAATCACAAAGTTTGTGGGTTTTAGGCGATTTTATTGCAAGTTGGATTTCTGACATAATCTTTACGACTTGCATCGAAAAGCTTTAAAAAGAAATAATCATCATCGCTATATCCGTAACCCTGTCTACGGAT
>JAENWY010000344.1 GCA_016649775.1 Spirochaetaceae bacterium | reverse complement strand
TCCCTTATCTTGTGAATGTTCTAGTTGTAGTGGAGAAAATGAAAAAAATGTCAAAAAGAATAAAACCAGTTTATTTAACAAAAAAAACAGAATAATATATAGTTTTATCCTCTTTGTTGTTGGGTTAATATTAACTTATGCAACTACATTCATTTACTCAAATTATATTTTCTATGTTTCCTTTATTATAATTGGTTGGGATGTTGTTTTTGGTGCAATTAAACATATACTAAAAGGAAAATTTCTTGATGAACGTTTCCTAATGTCTATTGCCGCCCTTGGAGCCTTTGGAGTAAATCAAACAGCTGAAGGTGTTGCTGTAATGCTATTTTATCAAATTGGTGAAGCTTTTAATGAATTTGCAATGAATAGGTCAAAAAAATCCATTGAAAAACTTATGGAATTGAAACCACAAATTGCACACCAATTAGTTAACAATAAAACTATAGATATCAAACCTGAAGACGTTAATATAGATGATATTATCATTATAAGAGCAGGAGAAAGGGTTCCTCTGGATGCTATTGTAATTGAAGGGGAATCAACCCTGGATGTATCTGCATTAACCGGCGAATCAATACCCTTGGATGTTAGTGAGAAATCACAAATTCTAAGTGGTGCAGTTAATCAAGCTGGGATTTTAAAAGCTAGAGTTGAAAAACCCTTTGGAGAATCCACTTTTAGTAGAATTCTTCAATTAATTGAAAATGCTAGTTCTAAAAAAGCTACGAGTGAATTATTTATTAGAAAATTTGCTCATTATTATACTCCTATAGTTGTATTAGGCGCTGTATTAACAGCCATCATACCACCGTTACTATTTGCTCAAGAGTTTAGTGTTTGGTTCTACAGAGCCCTAATGTTCTTAGTAGTATCATGCCCTTGTGCTCTGGTATTATCAGTACCACTTGCGTTCTTTGGAGGAATTGGTGCTGCGTCTAAGAAAGGTGTTTTAATTAAAGGCGGAGCCTTTATTGAAAAGCTTGCTAAAGTAAATACTATTGTATTTGATAAGACAGGAACATTAACAAAAGGTCAATTTTCAATCATTGGAATTGATACTTATAATTATGATGAAGATAAAGCGTTATCTATTGCGGCAAAAGCTGAAAGTGCGACATCACATCCAATTGGACAATCAATTGTAAATGAATATTGTAGAAGAAATAATATTACGGAACTTAGTGAAGATAATAATTTACAAATTAACGAAGTCTTCGGAAAAGGTATTTCCGCAATTATTGATAATCAAAAAGTATTTGTTGGAAATAATAAGTTCTTAAATGATAATGGAATTGAAATTATTTCCAACAAAAATATTAAGGCTACGCTCATTCAAATAGCAATTGAAAACAAGCATGTCGCAACAATTGCTATTGCTGATACACTTAAAAAAAATACTGTTACAAGTTTAGTAGCCATAAGGAAAGAAGGCGTTAAACATTTAATAATGTTGAGTGGTGATAGAAACGAAATTGCTCAAGCTATTGCTAAAGAAGCAGGCATTGATGATGCAAGAGCTCAATTACTTCCTCAAGATAAAGTAAATATTCTTGAAGAAATAATGAAGACTTCTAAAGTAACCGCATTTGTTGGTGATGGTATTAATGATGCTCCATCAATTGCTAGATCAGATATTGGAATTGCTATGGGAGCCCTTGGCTCAGATGCAGCAATTGAAGCTAGTGATGTAGTTATAATGGGAGAAGAACTTTCCTCATTACCAACCCTAATTAAGATATCTAAAAAAACTTTAAGAATTGCCAAAGAGAATATTATATTTGCTATTAGTATTAAAGTTTTAATTATGATACTCGCAGTAGTAGGAATTGGAACAATGTGGATTGCCGTCTTTGGTGATGTTGGTGTTTCAATATTAGCAATATTAAATTCCTTAAGATTATTATT
>JAENWY010000137.1 GCA_016649775.1 Spirochaetaceae bacterium | reverse complement strand
TTCTTTAGATTTAGCACAAAGTGTATCTAAATCCTTAATAATAGTTTGTTTAATTAAATTAGCAGTGTAGGCTGGATCTTCTTGAGCTCCGGCATCTACTTCATCAATAATACCATTTATGATTTCCATCTCAAGTAAATCTCTTGATGTCATCTTCATAATATTTGCAGCTTCTTCAGCTTTAGAGGCATCCTTCATTAATATAGATGCAAAACCTTCTGGTGTAATTACAGAGTAAACTGCATTTTCAAGTAGATAAAGTTTATCACCAATACCAATACCTAAAGCACCACCTGAACCACCTTCTCCAATTATAAAGTTAAGAATAGGAACATCCAAAAGAGCAAACTCTTTAAGATTTGTAGCTATTGCTTCTCCTATTCCTCTCTCCTCTGATCCAAGACCAGGGAAGGCACCAGGAGTATCAATAAAACTTATGATAGGACGATTAAATCTCTCAGCTTGTTTAGCAAGTCTTAGAGCTTTTCGATATCCTTCAGGATGGCTCATACCGTAGTTTACATCTATGTTTTCTTTAAGGGTTGAACCTTTAACATTACCAATAATAGTAACGGCTCTTCCATTAATTGTTCCAATTCCACCAAGCATTGAATGATCATCACCAAATAATCTATCCCCATGTAGAGGTAGAAAATCATCGCAGATTAATTTAATATATTCTTCAACTCCAGGACGGTTTACTCTTCTAGAGAGTTGAACACATTCCCAAGCTGTTTTACAGACTTTCTTGTCTTTACTATCACTTGTGTATTGATCGATTTTATCAAGTTTTTCTTTCATCTCTGAAAATTTTATATTTGCCATAATCTATCCTTTGTGTGTTCTAATCAAATAGTTGAGTGTCTTTTTTAATTCTTTTCTATCAACTATAGCATCTACAAAACCATGTTCTTCTTGAAATTCTGCAGTTTGGAAACCTTCAGGGAGTTTTCCACCAATAGTACCTCTAATAACACGAGGACCAGCAAAACCAATTAGCGCGCCGGCTTCACTGAGAATTACATCTCCAAGCATAGCAAAAGAGGCTGTTACACCACCTGTAGTTGGGTGAGTAAGTAGAATAAATAGAGGAATTTTAGCCTTGTTCATTAAGGCCACAGCTGCACTAGTTTTAGCCATTTGCATTAGAGAGAAAATACCTTCTTGCATTCTAGCACCACCACTTGCACTGCATATGATTACAGGTTTATTACTAATTATTCCCTCAAGCATTGTTTCTGTTATTTTCTCACCGACAAGAGCGCCCATGGAACCACCCATGAAGTCAAAGGACATTACACAGATTAGAGCTTTTTCACCACTAATGGTGCACTCTCCTGCAATAACAGCCTCATCAAGAGATGTTTTTTCTCTCTGTTGTTCTAATTTTTTCTCATAACCCTTCATGTCTAAAGGGTTTTGACTTTTTAGTTGTGTAAATAATTCTTTAAAACTATCTTTATCACAGATTAAATCAATTCTTTCTTGAGATTTTAAACGAAAATGAAAATTACAATGTGGACATACACTTAGATTATTTAATAATTCTTTATTACTAATTTCTTCATGACAAGAAGGGCATTGTGTAAACTCACTCATACTAAATCTCCTTTTCGATTTTTTTATAAAGGGTTGTATCATATTTCCCTGATTTAAATTGTTTGTTACTTAATATATTGATACTCTGTTGAATGTTTGTATTAATTCCCTCAATTTCCATTTCTTTAAGGGCTACTATCATTCTATTAATGCATTCCATTCTAGTTTCACCTGAAACAATTACTTTTGCCAGCATTGAATCATAGAAGGGTGATATATTTACTCCTGTATACAGGTGAGTATCACAACGAACAAAGGGACCTAGTGGTGGATTGAATTTAGTTATTACTCCGCAAGAGAGTGCATTAATTCTAACTTCCATAGCATGTCCTTTTAGTTTAGGAGAGGGCTTGGTGCAAGAGTTTTTATTATCGAAAGCTATTTGAATCATTTCTTTAATTAAATCTAGAGATGATACTAATTCACTAACTGGATGTTCAACTTGAATTCTAGCGTTGACTTCCATGAAACAGCATAAATCATCTTCCACTAAGAATTCAATAGTTCCAGCTCCTTTGTACTTTAGTTCTTTAAACAATTTAATTGAGGCTTCTTTTAAAGTGTTTCTTAATTTTTCATTAACCACTGGAGAAGGAGATTCTTCAATTAATTTCTGATGGTTCTTTTGAACACTACAATCTCTCTCTCCTAAGAAAATAACATGATTATTTCCGTCTGCTAGGAGCTGTACTTCAATATGACGAGGGTGTGTTAAGTATTTTTCAATATGAATTGTATCATTTGCAAAGAATTGCATTGCTTCTTGCTTTGCAAGATTGAAGGATGATTCTAAATCTTCTTCTTTTTCTACAATTCTCATTCCTTTACCACCACCACCAAAGGCGGCTTTTAATATAACAGGATAACCTATTAAGGCTGCTTCTTTTTTAAGGTGGTCTAAATCTCTAATTGGTTCAAAACCACCGGGAGTTACAGGTAACCCTGCTTTTTTAGCAAGAATTCTAGCTTCAATTTTATCACCGAGAATTGCAATGGTTTGATGTGATGGTCCTATAAAAATAAGGCCACTATCGGTAACTTCTTTCGCAAATGAAGCACTTTCACTTAAAAATCCAACACCTGGATGAATAGCATCACAACGACTTAATAGTGCTGCTGATATTAAATTTCTTACATTAAGATAACTTTCACTACTCCTAGCAGGGCCAATACAAATTGATTGATCTGCCATTTTTACCCAGAGTCCATCTTTATCTGCTTGGGAGTAAACTGCAACAGAGCTAATATTAAGAAGCTTAAGAGCTCTTATTATTCTTACTGCGATTTCTCCTCTATTAGCTATTAATACTTTTTTCATAAGCATTTAACCTTAAATAATGGTTGATCATATTCTACAAGAGCTCCTTCTGGAGATAGTATCTCTACTATAGTGTAATCATCTTCTGCAGTTAGTTCATTCATCATTTTCATAGCTTCTAGAATACAAAGAGTATCTCCTTTAGCTATTTTATCACCTTGTTTTACAAAGGCAGGAGAATCAGGAGAAGGAGCTGTATAGAAGGTTCCAACTAATGGAGAATTGATAGTTTTGTACTTATCTTTATCTTCTACTTTACAACTTGTTTCTTCTTTGTTTTCTTTGATTTGAGGCGCAGTATAAGTTACGCTAGTCTCATTATTAGTAGAAGCTGATGCGTATCTTTTACAAATTACGTGTAGATCTTTGTAACTAACATCTAGTTCAGATAGTGAACTATCTTCGAATTTATCAATTATTTCATCTAGTGTAATGTCTTTCATATTTATTCCTCATCTTTCTTACTCTATTAAATAGGTAAGATTTTTTTATGTTATTCTTATTAAATACAATTTATTAAATTGTGTCAATATTGACATTATTTAAGATATTGTAATAATATTAGGAATTAGGAGGGACTATGCAAAAAAATAGTTCAATAAAAATCTCCCATACAGGATCTTATCTACCTTCAAATATAGTTAGTAATAAGAAATTAAGTGAGAGTGTTGATACTAGTGATGAATGGATTTATTCCCACACTGGTATTAAGGAAAGACATTTTGTAACTGATGAATGTGCAAGTGACTTAGCAATAAATGCAATTAAATCTATGCAATGTGATTTAAGCGATATAGATGGAATTATTGTTGCAACAGCAACTCCAGATTTCAATGGTTTCCCATCAACAGCATGTATCATTAGTGAAAAACTAAAGATGAGTAGTGTTAATACTGCATTTGATTTAGCTGCAGGTTGTAGTGGATTCATATATGCACTTGAAACAGCAAGAGCCCTTATATTAAGTGGTACTTGTAATAAAATGATAGTCGTTGGAACTGAAGTACTTTCAAAAGTAATTGATTTTGATGATAGAAATACATGTGTTTTATTTGGAGATGGTGCAGGTTGTGTTTTAGTTGAAAAAGGCGATTGTATTTTAAATAGTATTCTTGGATGTGCTAATGATGGTGCTGATAAACTATATATATCTAGAAACAATCATATCCATATGAATGGTCGAGCTGTTTATACCTTTGCTGTTAAAGCTATTACAGATACCATTAAAGAGATTTGTGAAAAGAATAATTTATCCCTTGAGGATATTGATTATATTATTCCACATCAGGCTAATTCACGAATTATTAAAGCTGCATCTCAGAGATTAAAGATTGATGAGAGTAAATTTTTCTTAAATTTGGATAAAACAGCTAACACCAGTGCCGCCTCAATTCCAATTGCTCTTGATGAATTAAATAGTTCAGGAGTTTTGAAAGATGGTGATAACGTTATTTTTGTTGGTTTTGGAGCAGGACTTACTTATGGAGGAAATTATATAAAATGGAAAAACTAATTGTTTGTTTCCCTGGCCAAGGGGCACAGGAACCAAAAATGGCTTTAGATCTTTATAATTACTCACAAGGGGTAAAAGATCTTTTCCAAAGAGCAAGTGATATCTGTGATATGGATTTTAAGAATATTCTTGAAACCTATGATATTAAACAATTATCGGAGACAATCATAACACAAACTACCATGGTTCTAGCAGAATTAAGTGCCTTAAAGGTTCTTGAAGAAGAAGGCTATATAGTAGATTCTACTGCAGGTTTCTCTTTAGGAGAATTAAGTGCATATAGAGCAAGTGGTGTATTATCTGAAGATGATATATTTAAGCTTGTTAAAATTAGAGGAACACTAATGGAAGCATCCGCTAATGAGAGCTCTGATAAAGAGTTAGCAATGGCAGCTGTAATTGGAATTGGTAAAGACCAAATATTTCCTTTATTAGATAATCCTTCTTTCTCTAATGTTTATATTGCTAATGACAACAGTACTAAACAAATAGTAATATCAGGAGAACTCTCAGAGATTGACGCAATTACACCTCTACTAAAAGAAAGTGGTGCAAGACGTGTTCTTAAACTCCGAGTAGCTAGTGCCTTTCACTCTCCTTTCATGAATAAAGCAGAAGTTAAATTTGAAAAAGTATTAAAAGACTTTACATTTAATAATCCAACAAATACACTTTATTGTAATGTCTCAGGTAAAGTAGAATTAGATGGAAATAGAATTAAGAGCTTAGCTAGTGAGCAGATAACTCATGGTGTTCAATGGTTAACAACAATGAAAGATATAAAGGCAAATAATGTTGATAATCTTAGAATTGTGGAAGCCGGTCCTAAAAAAGTATTAACTGGTTTATTTAATTCTGAAGACATGGTTTGTCATCCATGTGGAACATTAGAAGATATATTAGGATTAAGGAATAAATAAAAATGGAAAAACAAAAAGCTATAATAACAGGTGGTTCTAGAGGAATTGGTCTGGCAATAATAAAGAAATTATTAGAAGATAATTATGAAGTATGGTACTTAAGTCGAACTGAAGTCGAAGAGAATTTAGGTCCTTTTATTCATCATATTAAAACTGATGTTTCTGATAAAGAAAATCTAGTTGAATCATTAAATACAGCAGTTAAAGAAGCTAAAGTGGTTGATTTACTTGTAAATAATGCAGGTATAACTAGAGATGGTTTATTAATGAGAATGAGTGATGAAAACTGGGATGATGTTATTACTGTAAATCTAACTTCAGCTTTTATTACATGTAGAGCTCTATCAAGAACTCTTTTAAAACAAAAACATGGTGCAATTGTAAATATAAGTAGTGTAGTTGGTGTATCTGGTAATGCAGGGCAAGCTAACTATTCAGCATCTAAGGCTGGTTTAATAGGTCTAACAAAATCTCTTGCAAAGGAATTTGCATCACGAGGTATTAGAGTTAATGCAGTAGCCCCTGGATTTATTGAAACAAGCATGACTGAGAAATTATCTGACGCACAGAAAGAAGCAATTGTTGCTCAAATTCCATTAAAGAAATTGGGTAGTGCAGAAATGGTAGCTGATACCGTCAGATTCTTAGCATCAAGTGCATCACAGTATATAACAGGCCAAGTCATTTGTGTTGACGGCGGAATGGTAATTTAAGGAGTAAATATGTCAAATAGAGTAGTTATAACAGGTATGGGTACAATTAACCCAATTGGTAGAAGAGTAGATGAATTCTATGAGAATATTAAACAAGGTAAATGTGGTATTAGTAATCTTACCTTATTTGATTCAACTGAATATCCTGTAAAAATCGCAGGAGAGGTTAAAAACTTTGATCCTTCTGATTTATTAAGCAAAAAGCAAGTTAGATCTATGGCACGTTTTTCACAGTTTGCATCATATGCATCAATTCAAGCTATGGAACAAGCTGGATTTCCAGTTGGAACTGAAATTGATGAAAATCTTGAAGTTGGTGTTTATATTGGTAACGGTATTGGTGGTTTTGAAATTGCTGAAAATAATCTTGAAAAATTATTTGCAAGAGGTCCTAGATCAATATCTCCTTTAACAATTCCTTTACTAATTGAAAATGAAGCAGCGGCTAATATTGCATTGATTCACCAAACTCATGGTCCATGTATTAC
>JAENWY010000139.1 GCA_016649775.1 Spirochaetaceae bacterium | reverse complement strand
TTTGATATTTCTAATTTAATTTCCTGTATATAGAGTACCTTTAAAACATACTCTACGGGAGTAATTATGGAAAAAAATACAGTTTTAGCGATATTACTGTCTGTTGTTGTAATCGCAGGAGGAATGTTTGTTCAAACAAAGTTCTTTTTGCCTACACAAGAAGAAATAGCTGCACAACAAACCGTTGCTGAAAGTCAAGCAGCAACTATAGAACAGAGTTCTTCAAATGCAAGTGCTACATCAAATAGTGTTGATGCATCTACAATAACATATACAGGTTCTAGTGATACTGCTTATGTTGCTGCTGATAAGGCTTGGAATTCTGGTCTTCCAGGTTCTCTTATAGCTGTAGAGGATAGTGCTCAAGATACATCATTTGTTATTAATACTGATGTGTTTAGTGTTACCTTTGATACAAAGGGTGCTTCAGTTTCATCTATAAAATTAAAAAATCATGTTAATTCAAAAGATGAACCAGTTGATTTAATTTTTAAAGGTACATCTGATAAGAATGCATTCTTAATGTATGCAGGTGCAGATAGAACAAATCCTATTGACGCAATCTTCAATTACTCTACTCAGGGTAATAAAGTAATCTTTACAAAAACTTTTGCAACACTTGATAATGATGGAAAACCATCAAGTTCATTTAATGTTACGAAGACATATACTTTTGGCACCAGTGACTATTTATTCCAAATAGACATTGAAATGGCAAATAGTATAAATAAAGCATTACCTCTAAACTTTGCCAATAAGGCTTATACATTAGCATTTGAACCTCAATTAGGTCCTTCTTTTGATGTAATGCCAAACAACAACTATACATATCGTCATCTATATGCAAAATATGATGGTTCAAATAATAAAAAGCAATTAAAAGTTAATGATGTATTAAAGCTTGAGGATTATGTAACATGGACTGCTTTAGCTGGTAAATATTTCAGTGTAATTGCAATTCCAGATGCTACAAAATATGATATCACATTAACACAGACAACAGAAAAAAATGGCCTTGCTCAAGAAAACGGAATGTTCTATACCCGTCCTTCTATGAACAGTGCTTTTAATAAAGATACTTTTAGATTCTACATTGGACCTAAATTATATAAAGATATGAAGATATATAACACCGCATCAGATAATGGATTCGGTTTATCTGGCTTAAATCTTGATAAGGCTTTAGATACTTCATCTTGGTTAAACTGGTTAGAAACTATCCTTAATTGGTCTCTTCAAATGTTGTATAGATTAATACCAAACTATGGTATTGCAATTATCTTATTAACAATTATCTTAAAAGTTATAATCAGTCCTTTAACTAAGAAAAGTATGGAAAGTACTAAAAAGATGAGTGCTCTTGGGCCTCAGATGGCAGAGATTAAAGCAAAATATAAAGATAATCCAGAAAAATTAAATAAAGAAACAAGTGCGTTGTATCAAAAAGAGAAAATTAATCCTCTTGGTGGTTGTCTCCCTATGTTAATTCAATTCCCTATTTTGATTGCCTTTTACGGTCTATTAAATAAGAACTTTGCATTAAGAGGAGCAATGTTTATTCCTGGATGGATTCCAGATTTATCTCAACCTGATCAAGTATTAAGTTGGGGAGTAAGTCTACCATTTATTGGAAGTCAATTACACTTATTACCTATATTCTATACTGTAAGTATGATTTTCTCAATGAAGATTACACAAACAGGTCAATCTGGTGGTGCAGGACAAACAGAAAGTATGATGAAGATAATGACATATGGTATGCCAATTATGTTCTTCTTCGTTCTATATAATGCTCCATCTGGACTTCTATTATATTGGTCAGTAATGAATGCAATTAGTATTGGTCAACAGGTTTATACAAACCATAAAAAAGAACCACCTAAAAAACCAACTATCAGAAAAGCAATTATTGCTCCAAGTAAGAAAATGAAAAAATAGTTTTTAGGGATATTTTTTAAGAAATTTTATAAGCGAAGAGTAATTATAATAAATTAATTACTCTTTCGCGTCGGAGAAAATATATGACTAGAGAATTTGAAGGCCGCTCAGAGCAAGCCGCAATTGATAAAGCTATAGAAGAATTACAGATTGAAAGAGAAGACTTTGATATTGAAATTCTAGAACCTGTTAAAAAGGGATTTTTCAAAAGAAATGTAAAAATTCGTATCCATTATAATGATGGTAGTGAAGAAGCATTGAATAACGAAATCGGAAATAAGCAAGCACCTTTAAATAGTGAGTTTGAAGAACAAGTAATTGATTTTGTTATAGGTCTATTAAATAAAATGGGATTTCCAGGTACAGTATCAGTATCTTTTAGAAAAGATGCAAAGATTGGCTTAACAATTGAAAGTGATTTTTCATCAATTATAATTGGTAGAAAAGGTAAAAACCTTGATGCAATTCAATTGTTAACAAATGTATTTGTCGGTAGAATTGATCCAGATCAAAAAGTAATCATTGATAGTGAGAATTACAGAATGCGTCATGAAGAGCAAATCATTAGAATTGCTTACAAGACTGCAGAACAGGTTAAATATAATGGTAGAAGCCGTTTATTAGAGCCTATGAACCCTTTTGAAAGGCGCTTGGTACATACAGCATTGAATGAATTTGATGGTGTTGATACAAAAAGTGAAGGGGATAGTCTTTACAAACAAATTAGAATTATTCCTACGAAAAAATAAGAATATTTTATAAAAGAAAAAAAGGGATCTTGGCAAATATAAATTGCTTGGATTCTTTTTTTTGTCTAGTCTGGGTAAATCGTTAGGTGGTGAAAGTTCACAGCAAAGTTCTGAGTCAACAAACAGAAATAGGATATAATGCTATATATGCTGGTTAAGTCTGCTAAACTGAGATAATAAAATCAGTGACAACCCTGAGAGAAAGATTTTTATAGTATTTTTAAAGTAATAATTACTATCCCCTTGGTAACCTCAAGTATAGTATGAAAATATATTTATACCCCTTCTTTTAATTCATCTGGAATTGTTTATTTGATAAAACTTTTATCTCTATACCACGAATAATACATAAAAAATTCTTCTTTTTTATGTAGAAATTGAATAAAAAAGAGCCTAAATATTTATAGACTCTTTTTCGGTATTATAAGCTTATTTCTTTAAAGTAATAATCTGTTCCCATGGTGTATTACCTTTACCAAAATGACCATAATTATCATTAGCTCTGTATATTGGTCTTAATAAATCAAGACTTTCAATGATTCCACTTGGAGTTAAAGCAAAATTATTTTTAACAATGTCACCTAATTCTTTACGAGAATATTTACTTGTTCCGAAAGTCTCTACTAGTATTGAAACTGGTTCAGGTCTACCAATAGCATATGCTAGTTCAACTTCGCATCTATCACAAAGCTTATTTGCTACTAGATTTTTTGCAATGAAACGAGCCATGTATGTTGCAGATCTGTCAACTTTTGAGGGGTCTTTACCAGAAAAAGCACCACCACCGTGACGACCCATGCCACCATATGTATCTACAATAATCTTTCTTCCTGTTAATCCAGTATCTCCATCAGGTCCACCAATAACAAATCTACCAGTTGGGTTAATAAAGAATTCAGTATTTTCATCAAGAAGTCCAGTTGGCTCTAAAACAGGCTTAATGACATTATCAATTAAGTATTTTTCTAATTCAGACCTACTTACTTTATCGCTATGTTGGTGAGATAATACTACGTTTGTAATTCTAACCGGTTTATTGTCTTCATTATATTCAACGGATACTTGGCTTTTTGAATCTGGTCTTAGGAAATCAACAGCCTTAGATTTTCTTAATTCAGCAGCTTTTTGTAATAACATGTGAGAATACATAATTGGAGATGGCATCAATTGTTCTGTTTCATTACAGGCATAACCAAACATCATGCCTTGGTCTCCTGCTCCTTGAGCACCAAAACTGTTAACAGAAGCTGTAACACCTTGTGAAATATCAGGTGATTGTGTGTGTATTAAATTTGTAATTTTAACACTTTCTGCATCAAATCCTGTTCCAGGTTCAGTATAGCCAATGTCTGCAATTACTGCCCTAACTATTGAATCAATATTAATTATTGCTTTTGTTGTGATTTCTCCAGCAATTATAACAGTATTTGTTGTAGCTAAAGTTTCACATGCAACTCTAGATGTAGGATCTTGAGCTAAACAAGCATCAAGAATAGCATCACTAATTTGGTCACAAACTTTATCAGGGTGTCCCTCTGATACTGATTCCGATGTAAATACATGGTTTTTTGGATTTTTTATAATCATAAAGTCCTTCCTTATTATTTTACTGGAAGGGGGCTTGAGGCTAGGTAATGTATAAAAAGACTAACTAGTCTCCTCCCTCTTTAGCAGTTTATTTATCGTCCGCAAGCCGGGAGGCTATCAAATTGACGTTGTACATAATATATAAATAAAGTAAGAAATAGTAAACGGTCAAATTCCGCAACTTGTGTAAAAATTTATAAATGACGTTAATTTGATAAATATGATATACTATAAAAATGGAGATTAGAAATGAATTCATACAAGATAATTGGCAAAAATAAAGTTAATGGTGAAATTAGTATTAGTGGTAATAAGAATGCCGCTCTTCCTTTAATTGCAGCTTCTTTATTAACAGATAAAGAAATAATATTAAAAAATATTCCCAATATTGCCGATGTTGATACTATGTTATATTTACTCCAACTCTTAGGTTCTTCCGTTAAAAGAGAAAATAATAATACTGTAATTATAAAAAGTGGTAATAGAAAAAATGTATTAATTGATAAAAAAGTCGATTTGATTCGTGGATCTATTTTATTTCTTGGTCCTCTACTCGCTTTTTTTAAGAATATTGAATTAGCACCTCCCGGGGGAGATATAATTGGTTTAAGACGTCTTGATACACATTTTTCAGGCTTTATAACAATGGGCGCCTCTTGTGAAATTGGTGAAAATGGTAATTTGAAAGTATCTCGAGATATCTTAAAGGCCTCTGATATTTTTCTTGAAGAAGCTAGTGTTACTGCAACTGAAAATATTATTATGCTAGCATCTTTAACTGAAGGAATTTCAATTATTAGAAATGCAGCTTGCGAACCTCATATTCAAGATCTATGTAAAATGTTAAATCTTATGGGTTGTAAAATTGATGGTATTGGTTCTAATTTATTAAAGATACAGGGTTTAAAGCAACTTAATGGTTGTAGCTATACAATAAGTTCCGATTATATGGAAACTGGCTCCTATATTGGTTTAGCAGCCGCTACTAAGGGTGAGCTTTTATTACATAACGTAAATTATCAATCAATTAGAGTTCTTGAACCAGGTTTTAATAAGTTAGGTATTGATTTAATAAAGCTAGGTAATAATGATTTATTAGTACCTACTAAGCAAGGCAGAATTATAAAAAAAAGTTTTGATTTAAAAATAAATAAAATAGATGATGCTCCTTGGCCAGGTTTTCCTGCAGACTTGTTATCGATATTAACAGTAACTGCTACACAAATGAAAGGAACCATACTACTACATGAAAAAATGTTTGAATCCCGTATGTATTTTGTTGATTGGTTAATTAGAATGGGTGCAGATATTATCTTATGTGATCCACATAGAGTTCTTATAAATGGTCCAAGTAATTTAAATGGAGCAGTGGTTAGTAGTCCTGATGTTAGAGCTGGAATGGCTCTTGTAATAGCATCTGCCTGTAGCGAAGGTGAAAGTATAATCAATAATATCTATCAAATTGAAAGAGGTTATGAAAACTTGGAATTTAAATTAAAAAGTATTGGAGTTGATATTACTAAAATAGTATAAGTTTAAATAAAACAGTTCTATCTTCCAAAGTTAAGTCATTCTAATTTTATAATTTTAATGCATGGTTATAATTACATGTAAAAATTATAATTATTTGTTCTTAAAAGTATCCCCTTTCAGAAAACTCAATTAAATATATTAATGTAAAAATATACACTTTAGGGACACTGTAGGTGTAATTTTAAAAATTTATATGATGAATTTATTATTTTTTTATAGCTTTTAAAAAAAGTTATCCACAAGTTATGCACAAGCAAAGTAAGTATTCATTTAAAGAGCATTTGTTGTGAAAAAATATTATTTTAAATAAATCCTTGTCATACAATGGATATAATAAATACTTACTATATAAGTAATTAATATTAAGACATATAAAGAACAATATTGTTATTATATAATTTCATATAACTTTTATATAGAAGTTATCTTGTAGGATTTAAAAGTTATCCACAAGTTATCCACAAGGAAAGTGAATTATTTATAAATATGTTCATTTTAAATAATTAGTCTTTATTTTTTAAGTACTTTTAGGTTGCTATGAAAATTATAAAAAAAAATAATTATTTTTAATATGTTTTATATTGACTAATATATTAGCTTTGGGTAACAGGTTGTTGAGTAACAAATATAAGGAGCG
>JAENWY010000150.1 GCA_016649775.1 Spirochaetaceae bacterium | reverse complement strand
CAAAAGTTCCAAGCTATGGCTGCTTCAAAAAAAATACCTAACATATTTACATGTTACGGTGGTGCAAGAACTGCATACATTCAAGATGCAGGTTTAGTTTTAGATTTAAATACAACTAAATATTTGACTCCTGAATTTAAATCACAATTTTCTAGTGCTACATTTAAATCACAAGGAAATAATGGTGAATTATGGATGATTCCACCATCTCTTGCTGTTTGCCATGCTATTTTCGCAAACACTGCAATTTTAGATGAACTAAATTTAACTTACCCTAAAACTTACGATGAGTTATTAGCTCAAATTCCTGTAATTAGAGCAGCTGGTTATTATCCTCTTTCAATGGGAAACAAAGACCAATGGGTTGTTAACTCTTGGTTATTATCACTAATTGTTGATAGAATTTGTGGACCACAATGGTTTATGGATGCTGCTAATGGTGAAAACGGTGCTTCTTTTTCAGATCCTCAATTTGTTAGATGTTTAGAAATTATCAAAGAAATGACTGATAAAGGTCTATTTTCTCCTGGTGTAAACCAAATGGGTAATGGCGAAGCTGATCAAGAATTCTACCAACAAAAAAGTGTTTACTTAATTGATGGTGGTTGGAGATCTGGTGGTATGGATGCTCAACTTCCTTTAGAACAATGTGAAATGATTGATATGGAAGTTCTTCCTGCATTCTCAAATGAAGTAAATTCTAATTCATCAACAACTACGCCTTCAGAAGGTTTTGGTATTGCAAAAGATATTGAAGGTACTGCAAAAGCTGATGCTGCTTGGAAATTTGTTTCATTCTATACCGGAAAAGAGGGTGCTGAAATTTTAGCTTCCTTTGGTGATGTTCCTACTATGAAATTAGATATGAGTAACGTTGAAATGGGTAATATGCAAAAGAAATATGCTCAATTCCAAATTGACCATCCAATGGGTTATGTTTTCGATTCTGTTATGAATGGTGAAGGTGTTACTCTTCTTAATGCTGATATTCAAGCAATGATGATGGGTAATGAAGAGCCTAAAGCTATTGCTGATAAATATGAAGCATGGGTTGCTGAAAACGATACTAACAGAGAATAATTTAATACATAAAATTAAATATACCGCCATGAATTTTTATGACGGTATATTATACTAGGAGAGAGTGGATGATAGAAAATAAAAGTAAAAGATTAAGCTATTTTGGCTTATTATTACCAGCATTTTTGATTTATATTGCTATAATAATTTTCCCTATATTTGTTAGTTTTGGTCTGTCTTTTACTGAGTGGAAACATTTTCAATTAAAGGGCTTTATTGGAATTGAAAATTATATAAATATAATACACGACCCAATATTTCAAACTTCTGTAGTGAATAATTTCAAAATTATGCTTGTTTCTGTTTTTGGACAAATCCCACTTGGGGTTATATTAGCTTATTTACTTTTTAGAAAGTGGGTAAAGAAAGATCAATTTTTCCAAATGATGATTTTCCTACCAATAACTATTTCTTCAATTGTTGTCGCACTTTTATGGAATAGAGTATTTTCACCAGTAGGTATTTATACAGCTTTTATCAGGAGTGTTACTGACAATCCTGATTATGTAGTAAAGATATTTGAAAATCCTCATCATGCTATAGTGCCAATTCTATTTGTATTATTATGGCAATTTACAAGTTTGTATATGATTATTTTTATCGCTAATTTACAAAGGATACCTTCTTCTGTTTTTGAAGCTGCAACTTTAGATGGAGCCAGTGAAGCTACAATTATTTGGAGAATAGTTTTACCTGAGTTATCAGGTGTTATTTATACTTGTTCTGTATTAGCTATTTCTGGTTCATTAAAGAGTTTTGATTTAGTATTTGCAATGACGGGAGGTGGTCCTGTCCATTATACATACGTAATGGCTCTGTATTTATATCAACAAACCTTTACTTTTAATAACTATGGTTATGGTTCTGCCGTATCAATAATTATTGTAATATTAAGTGTTGGATTTATAACTATTGGACAAAAAATTTACAAAAATTTTCAAAACAAATACGAATAAGGAGATATTATGAGTAAAAAAAACAGAGATACAAAAATCTCGAATGGTACAACAGTATTTTCATATACCTTTTTGATAATGTTTACAATCATTACTGTATTTCCTATTATTTGGATGACTTATTCATCCTTTAAATTGATGGGTGATATTATGATAAATCCTCTATCTTTGCCATCTCATCCAACATTAGCAAATTATTTGAAATGTTTTAAATATGGTAATATGGGTTTTGCTTTTTTTAATAGTGTAATTTATAGTGGAATATCCACTTTATTTATAGTTATTTTAAGTTTACAAGCAGGATTTGCATTAACTAAATTTGGATATAAATCAGCAAAAGTATTTGGAGCTTTATTTACCTTAGGTCTTTTAATAACAGTTAACTCTGTAATAACACCATTGTTTATTATGGAAACCAATACTGGTCTCTATAACACATATTTAGGAGTAATTCTTCCTTATATCGCTTTTGGACTTCCTATGGCAGTTTTAATTGCCACCTCCTATATCCATGGAATCCCAAATGCTTTAGTTGAAGCAGCTGTAATTGATGGAGCTACATATAATCAAATATTTTGGAGAATTATATTAATTGTATCATCTCCGGTGATGGCTACTATTTCTGTATTAAGTTTCCTTGGAAACTGGAATGAATTTTTAATGGTATTTACATTAACAAGTGGTCAAAATATGAGAAGTTTGCCTGTAAGTATAAACTCTTTTGCAGGAAGATTAAATCAAGATTATGGGTTGCAGTTTGCAGCTTTAGTAATTGGAACTATTCCAATGTTTATATTTTATTTAGTTGCACATAATGCATTAATAGAAGGATTTGGAGAAGGAGCTTTAAAAGAATAATGGATACAAAAATTGAAATTTGTTTAGAAAATATAGAATCAATTATTGTAGCAGAGGAATCTGGTGCAAATCGTGTTGAATTTTGTTCAGATCTATTTGAGGGAGGGTTAACTCCTACTTTAGGTATGTTTAGAGTTGCTAGAAAGCGCTGTTCAATACCTATGAATGTTATGATAAGACCTCGTGGGGGAGATTTTTGTTATAGTGATGTTGAATTTGAAACAATGCTTGAAAATACAAAAATCTTTAAAGAAGAGGGTGCTAATGCAATTGTATTTGGGATATTAGATAAATCTGGTGAAATTGATTTAGAAAGATCTCAAAAGATCATTGAAGCAGCTAGACCACTACCTGTTACTTTTCACCGAGCCATTGATATGAGTAATGATGCAATTAGATCTATGAAAAACTTAATTGATCTTGGCGTAGATAGAGTCTTAACAAGTGGCTTAGAACCATCTGTAATGGAAGGTCTAATTATGTTAAAAGAAATGATTAATTATGCAAAGGATGATATAATAGTAATGCCTGGTTGTGGTATAAGTGAGAGAAATTTTGCTTATATAAAAGAAACCTTGAAAGCTAAAGAATATCACATATATTTACCTGAAGTAAAAGATTCTCAAATGATTTATAGACCCAATCATATTTATATGGGTGGGCTATTGAGACAAGAAGAGTTTCTATTATCTCAAACTAGCAGTGATAGAGTAAAAACAATAAAAGGACTCTAATTAATGGCAAATGGAAAATACCAAAAAGTAATAAATAATTTTTTAATATTACAAACGCTTAGAATAAAACATTTATCAAGAAAAGAATTATCAACTGAACTTGGACTACAAGCTTCAACTGTGACTTATGCAATCTCTAGATTAAAAGATGAGGGATTAATTGATGAAATCGGTGAAGATGTTAATCAAGGCATGGGCCGAAAGAGAACTTTACTTGGACTTCGTGGAGACTTTGGGTGTGTTTTTGGTATAGAATTATTAGTCAATCATTTCCGTGCGAATATATTAGATATTAATGGAAACACCTTGTTTGAAATTTCACAAAGTTTTACGAATTTAGATAATATTAAAGACTATGCTACTGTGGAAAGATTTGAACAAATAGTTAAATATGTACTTTCTTTTCTTGAAGAGAATGCAAAAGATTTGAGTATAATAGCTGCTTGTATAGCTATTGCAGGTACTGTTGATTCAAGTGGAAACAAAATTAATTCTAGTTGGACTCAGGGCTTGAGAGATTATGATGGCACAGGTTTTATTAAAGACTTTGACTATCCTATTTTCTTTGAAAATGATGCAAATTGCGCTGCTTATAGTCATTTAAATTCTATAGATGATACTTTCTTGTATACTCTAGTTCAACAATATCCAGTTGGTGAATATCCTGAAGGAGTACCTCCTCTTGGAATTGGTATCGGTGTTGTAATTGATGGTAAACTAAGAAGAGGATTTAATCATAAGGCCGGTGAATTTAGCAGTTTTTTGTATCGTGGTGATGTTTATGATAAACAATTAGCTCTATCAAACATAGAGTTAGGACAATTAGAAAGTAATGAAGATTTGTTAAAGAAATTTTTAATAGAATTATTTGGAAACTTGTTTTTTGTTGAAAGTGTTATAGATCCACGAATAATTTATTTAGGTGGTTCTCTTGGTAAATGGAAAAAAGTATCTAAAAAAATATTAGATACAGAATTTAAAAATAGTAAATATTTGGGAGATCATAATACTTTTGTTTTTATTAAGCCGAATCAAGGTGATGTAGCAAAGGGTGCTGGGCTATTAGTCCTAAATCATTTATTCACATTACCTGAAGCTTCAATGAAAAAAGAGGAATGGGTTTCCTTAGATACTCGTTTGATACGAGAAAGTAAAGAAGGCGAAAAATTATGCGAAAAAGAGTTTTAATTGGTGGACTACATCATGAATCGGATACATTTAATCCAATAATTACTTCAGAAGAAGATATATGGGTTTATAGAGGACAAGAACTGCTAGTTCATAAAGATAAATCAGCTATTTCTGGTATTATTAAAACATTAACTGATGCAAATTATGAAATAGTTCCAACTCTTGTAGCTCGAGCTGTTCCAAATGGAGAATGGAGTAAAGAATATTATCTTTCTCTTAAAGAAGAACTTTTGAATGGAATTAGACAGGCCGGTAAATTAGATGCGCTATGTTTATCTTTACATGGTTCTATGAGAGTGAAAGGTATAGGAGAGGCTGAAGGAGATTTACTTGAATCTATTAGAGAAATATTACCTAATGTTCTAATTATATCTACTCTTGATATGCATGCAACAGTTACTAAAAGAATGATTTCCTATTGTAATGGATTTGTAGGCTATAAATGTGCACCTCATACAGATACTTTTGAAACAGGTGTACATGCTGCTAAAATGACAATAGATTGTCTTGAAAATTCAATTACTCCTTATATGAGTGCAGTTCATGTTCCGTTTATTGTTGCAGGAGAGCAAAGTGAAACTTCTGTAGAACCCATGAAAAGTTATACTGATATGCTACGCAATCAAGAAACAGGTAATTTTATGGCCTGTTCAATTCTTTTGGGATTTCCTTGGGCCGATACTGAAGAAAATGGAGTAACAGCTCTTGTTGTATCTAAAGAAAGCCAAATAGCGGCTGATATAAAGGCTATGGAATTAGCTGAAAATTTCTGGAGTAGAAGAAAGGAATTTGGTTTCTATAATGAAACAAGAACTCCT
>JAENWY010000180.1 GCA_016649775.1 Spirochaetaceae bacterium | reverse complement strand
TCAGGTCGTCTACATATTAAGTCCCCGCCCTTTTTATTTTCCATAATATCCTCCTATAATCAATATAGGTATATTATTACATGTAGACTATAGAAAGTCAACTTCCACTTTCTACAGTCTACATGTAATAATATACCTATATTGATTATAGGAGGATATTATGGAAAATAAAAAGGGTGGGGACTTAATATGTAGACGACCTGAAACAATTGTTGAAGCAAGATTTAGCTTAACAAAAAAACAGAATGATGTTTTGGATATGGTTTTTGCGTCTATTGAAAATGACGATAATTTGCAATATGAAATTGATATATCGAAGTATGCGAAATTATATAATATACAAGATAAAAGTAATATTTACGGCGATGTAAAAAAAACAGTCAAAACATTTGAAGGTAAAGGATTTTCGGTGACTCAAAAAATTAGTGAAAAGAAAGAAAATAGAATATACTTTGCTTGGTTTTCTAGTATTAATTATCTTGGTGGAGAGGGTAAAATTATAATTGAATTAGGTCAAACACTTAAAAAACTATTATTGAGTGCTAAAAAAGCTTGTTTTTATCAAATTAAATATCCTATAAATTTTACAAACATTTATAGTAAAAGAATTTATTATTATTTAAAGAGCTTTGAGGATACTGGATGGAGAGTCGATAATTTAGATAGTTTAAGATCCAAGTTAGAATGTCCCAAGAGCTATAATAGGTATGCTGATTTTAGAAAACATGTACTTACTCCAGCATTTGAAGAAATAAATGGTGAAAGTGATATATCATTTAAGTATGAGGAATTAAAAACCAAACGAAAGGTAACTGGGATTAAATTTTATGTTAAAACCAATAAACCCAAAATATCTAACAAAGATTCTATTAAGTTTCCAGTTGAAACTGCTGAGGAAGAAGTTTCAGCAACATTAATTGAACCAGAAGAAAAAAATCCAATAAAAAAAATAATGACTATAATGAGTGATAGTAAAATAACAGCTCTTGAAGCAAATAAAATATATGATAGTTCTAAAAAGAATCTTGAAATAATTAAGAAAGTGTATGATGATGGTAAAAACAAAGATATACCAAATTTTATAGGACGGATGATAAGCATGGTTAAGCCAGGGGTTTACATAGAACCAAAGAAAAATTATGCTAAAGGTAGTTTCAACGACTATGAACAAAGAGCATATGACTTTGATGAATTGGAAAAAAAATTACTAGGGTGGGACAATTAGTTCCATGTTAAGAGCGAATTTATTTTTTAAATATTCTTTTCAAGAATCCTTTTTTTGGTTCTTTACGTTCTAGCATATCATGCCTAATATCCATAAATTTATTATCCAAATCTTGAAAGTGTTCTTCAAGTAATAATATTTCCTGTTTGGGTTTTTCTTTTAAAAGTATTTGATTATTTTCTATTAATTTATGTGCTTGCTTCAAACGTTCACTATAATTTTCTAGTTGCCTATCTTTTTCTTTAAGTTGATTGTTAAATTGTAGTTCCTTCTGTTTTGCTTGGTCTTTTAAATAATTTATATCTTCCTTTAAAGTGTTTATAAAGTCTGAATCCGTTGCAACTTCTTCATTCACGGTGTTATTGGCTTTATAATATTTTAAATCACTTTGTATTAATTTCAAACCTTCTTCACTGATATAAGTGATACCTTGCTTCTTGGTTATATAACTTTCAAATTCTTTCAATTTTAATTTATTATATATACTTGCTTTTGATAAATTCACTAATTCAGATACCTTTGCAACTGTGTATATCAATGGTTTTTACCTCTCTTTCAATATGTTTCTATTTGTTTATAATTCTAGAAAGATATTGAAACTCCTTTATAATTATATATTATGTTAAATGTTTAAAAATCTCTTAATAGTATTATAATCAACTCTGTAAATTTAAAAAAGTTTTGTAAATGCTCGGTTTTTATAACAACAAATGAAATGAAAACATCCATTAATAATATACGTTATGTTACTTTGAATGTAACAAGTCAACACGTTATGTTACATTCAAAACGAAAAAAATAAGAAATGAGCAATATAGCCAATGTGAAAGTAACTCAATTACCATTGTGTTACTTTCACATTGGCTATATAATCTAAATATAGTAAACCAATAGCTGATTTATTGAAGATTAATAATGAATTTAATGAACGTACCTCCACAACTATTATTACCGTTACTTAACGAGTGAAATATTTACATTTATAGGGTTTGAATTTCCTTAACGTACGAAATATCATTTTTGTGTATGCTACTTACCTAAAAAAATACACTTCCAGTAAAATTAAAATTTTTACTGGAAAATTGGTGCTAAATTTCTGGATATTATTGAAATTATTCTTATTTTTGTTTTTAATATGATAAGATGCTAAAGAATAAGACATATTGTTAATATAGGAGGTCTCAGATAAAAATGAAGGTAATCAAAAAAACATTTATATTATTAGTTACTACGGTAACCATCATGCTAAGTTCAAACATTCAGGCTTTTGCAGCGGACAGAGGATTTACTTTGTACCCTGGAAACATCGGTATGTCAAGTGCGCCATATAGTAAATATTATTACTATGATGGTGCAATTACGGGCATAGATTACGGGACAAGGATAAATCAAGCTTTTGCTAGTTGGAGCAATACCCCAAACACATATATATGGATGTCTAAGACGGGAACTAAAAGTAGTTCAATAGTTGACGTACATGCTATAGCAATACCTGATATAAGCGTTCTAGGAAAAACAACAGTTTGGAATGGACAAACCCAACTTAGTTTTTATGGTGGTTACCCTTGGTACTGGGCAAAAATTGAGATGAATACAAGAGCCAATTGGACATCCACTTTTGTTAGTGACAATGAGTTATTTCAACTCGCTTGTGCGCATGAAATAGGACATGCATTTGGTTTAGCACATAATACAGCTTATTATGACTCACTAATGTATCCCACCACATTCGGTGCAGAAGTATATCATATTTTAGGACCACAAACTGGAGAGATTAACGGAGTTAGAGCACTTTACGGAACACGATATTAAAAGGAGGATTTTTGAATGAAAAATAAAATTAAAATATTAATTCCCTTAGTTTGTCTTTTAGTGATATCTATTTATTCTTATAAGAGCATAACACAATCTAAGAAAGTCGTTGTAGCTAAGACTAACAATGAAAGTGAAGTAAAAACAGCCGTAAGTATTGGTATAATAGGTGATTTAAATAAAAAGGAATCAAGAGAGATTGATTATAATTCAGTATTTTCGTCAGAAACACAGTTGCCAACAGTAAATTCTGAAGGTAGCTTGAGAAAAACATATGATAACATTCAAGACCTATACAAAAATGCCGAAATAGTTGCTTTGGTTAAAGTTAATAAACAAAATGTTTTCTTCTATAGTGATACAAGTGTAGCAACAACATCTACAGTTGATCTGAAAAAAATTTATAAAGGAAATATAGAATCAAAAGCACTTAATATTACAGAGTTAGGTGGTCCGATAGATTTCTCTAAATTACCTAAAGTTGATAAGCCAGGAGATGGAAAAGCTCCTGCTCAAGGATTAGTTGAAACAACCTTTGAAGGTTCAGTTGTAATGAAAGATAATAATACTTATTTAGTTTTCTTAATAAACTCTAATGATCCACTATATGGATATAATATACTTGGTGCTGTTCAAGGTAAGATAAAAATTGATAAAAAAACTAAAAAATCTTTAATTACTGTAAATGAGAGATATTTGGATGAACCAATGTCATTATTTTTTCTACAAAAGCAGTTAGGTGGTAAAAGTATTACTGACATAGAATCTGTATTAAAATAAACATATATTTATTTTTTAAAGTGTACTAGTACCATATTGGGGGTATAAAGAACATAGCTGTCCTGTACTGAAGACTCAATCCCTTATATTGGGAATTTGTTAATCACCTCATTATAGGGGTATGAAGAACATAGCTGTAACCAGAAGCAATAGGAAATTTTCAAATTTCATTTGAGAGTACTGGTCTAAAAATATTTTTTTAACGATTCTATACCAATTTCCAAATCACTTTTCTCCATAACTTTTTCAATAGTTCCCATTTTCAATTCTTCTGCCAGGGCTATAATATCTTTTAAGGTTTTATATGAATGTTTCACTTGAGCCTGTAGACGGCATAGTTCAGTTTGTAGAATGGGTATCAAGTATTCTTCCTTTTCCCATTTTGGGTGTTTTTACCTTACCAGCCAAAAAGGTATATTAGCATATTTGAGGTTTTGAGTTAGGAACAAAGTAGAAAATAAGTTACATAACAGTATCAAATATTAGTATTAAGTCACATTCAATATTAAGATTTAACTCTCTATTGAACTTTTGGACGATATGTGTAAACAACCCCTATATGGTGTTATGAATAATCTATCTAAAAATAAATTACATGAAGACATTATAATTAAGTACTGGGATAATATGCTTAGGGTTGCTGGTTCACTTAAACTTGGCACTATAAATCCTACAAATCTTATCAAAATGTTACAAAGAGGTGGACGTCCAACTATGCTGGGTCGTGCAATTGGAGAATTTGGACGAATTTTTAAGACCACTTATGAACTATCATTGATGCTATTAGAAATGCAGGTTATCCAGTGAATCATGATGACGTAAAGCGACTTTCTCCTCTTGGATATGATCATATAAATATAGTGGGACATTATTCCTTTAATTTACCTGATGAGCTATTGCATGGGAAATTACGACCT
>JAENWY010000205.1 GCA_016649775.1 Spirochaetaceae bacterium | reverse complement strand
TATATATATTTCCGTTTTGCCTATTTACCAATAACAAGGAAAATATGTAAATTCTACCATAATTAATTAGATTTAAATCTAAATATCCATGATATTTAATATGCAACCCTTATATGATATATAATCACAACTCTTATGACAATTGTCAAGCAAAAAACACTAATCGAAGGTTGTAGAATCTAATTAAACCACTTTAAAGATATATTTAAGTAAAACTCCATTATTTCAGCTATTATTAATTATTAATATCTAATATATAATTCATTTAACTACCCTAACTTAATATGGTTATTAAGCTAATAATTAAAATATCGCTTTTGTTAATATATTATCTCATAATATTAAAAATTAATCAATTTTTATATTTTACATTTACAAATTGGGCTCTTTTTTACATCAACACCACTTGAAAGGGAAATAGGTAATTACTATGCTATAGGCATGAATAATATTAACTCTCTAGCTGTATTTTGTGGTAGCTCAAACGGAAGCTCACTGGAATACCAATTAAAAGCAGAAAAAATGGGTCAAGCCCTTGTTAAAAACAATATAACACTAATATATGGCGGTGGTAACATTGGCCTTATGGGAAAAATAGCATCATATGTCTATTCGAATAATATTGATGTAATAGGAATACTTCCTAAAAAGCTTAACTTGCCGCAAGTAGTCAACAAAAATATTGAAACTAAACGAATAATTGTTGAGGGAATGCACGAGAGAAAAGCTAAAATGTATGAACTCTCAGATGGTTTTATAGCTATGCCTGGAGGTATTGGTACTTTCGAAGAATTCTTTGAAGCCTTTACTTGGCTGCAATTAGGATATCATTCGAAGCCAATTGGGTTATTAAATGTTAATGGATTTTATGATGATTTAATTAAATTTTTAATTGGAGCTGTTAAACAAGGTTTCATTAAGCAAATAGTTCTAGATAAATTAGTTATAGAAGAAGAACCCTCTATCTTGATAGAGAAAATGAAAGCAATGGATCTTAGAATACCTCAAAAGATATAGGATAAATTATTATGAGAAGCCATTTTAATGAAGAACATTTATACAAAATACTTGAGTATTTTTATATTTTAATTGGTACATTTTTGACTGCCGCTGGACTTGTATTTTTTGCAAGTCCTGCGAAAATTGCAAATGGTGGCGTATCAGGTATAGCCGTAATACTTTATCATACATTAGGATTTAATATAGGTATTTCAATTCTAATATTAAGTATTCCTCTATTTTTAGTCGGTTTAAAAATCTTTGGTAAAGAGTATGGAGTAAAATCACTACTTGGTACACTTCTTTTCTCTCTTTTTACAATGCTTTTAACTTACATAATTGGAAATGAAGGTATTATTGATTACACGCACTATGTGTCCTATTTGTTATCTGCAATATTTGCAGGAATACTATTTGGTGCAGGTCTTGGATTTGTTTTGAAAGGTGGTGCTAACACAGGTGGAACTGATATCATAGCCCAAATATTTGCAAAATTTACTCCAATTACCCTTGGCTCTGCATTATTTGCAACTGATGCAATAATAGTTATAAGTAGTACTTTCTTTTTTGGTATTGAAGCTGCTATGTATGCTATTATAACAATTTATATAACAGGTGTAGGAATTGATAAAGTTCTTTTAGGATTAAATTCATTCAATTCCAAAACGCTATATATCATTAGTACAAAGAATGAAATAATTAGACAAGTTATTCTTAATGAACTAGACCATAGTGGTACGGTCTTACAAGCAAAAGGCTTATATACTAATGAAGATAGACCTGTTTTGATGACTGTTATTAAAAATAATAAAATTGGTGAACTTACAAATGCTATTAAGAATGCTGATAAAGATGCATTTGTTATTGTTCAAGAAACGTACCAAGTCATGGGTGAAGGATTTACTCCAATTTCAACCGCGGCTTGGAAAGCTAAGCATATGTAAACAATTAAGGGGAACTGTTAAAAACAAATTCCCCTTTTTTACTAAGTTTAACTAAGTTTATTAGTTATTATTTATCCCATAATTTTTCAGGATAATAACCTTGATTAATTTTATTTACTAATTCATTTCGTACGATATCTCTATCTTCACTATAGGTCATACCAAACCATGTTTCATTAGTTGTATAGAACTTTATCTTGCCTTCTCCATTTTTAACAATGTTAGATGCACCTTCTGGAAGATAACTTTCTCCCTTTTCTGTAGTAACATTATCTTTAATAAAGTTTTCCCAAAAAACTTCAAATGAATCGAAAGCTTTAGGAGTAAAACCAAAGAAGTTCATTGATACCCATTCATCACCACTCATGACTCTATCTTCTCCATCAATATGAGAGATAATTTTATCATCTTGGTATTCAATTTTTTTATTCTCAACCATCTTTACTAGATAACCATCAGCAACAGTACAAACTGCTCTTGATACACTACCTGATAAACTCATAGTATTCTTTAATACATAGCCAACTAAAGCATGTTCAGTACTATTTTCATTTAAAGCACTTAAATGTTTTGCCATTATTTCGAAGGCTTCACGTCCATAATAGTCATCACTATTAATTACACAGAAAGGTTCTTTAACAACATCTTTAGCACAAAGTATAGCATGTATTGTACCCCATGGTTTTTTGCGATTTTTACTTAATTCAATTTGTTTGTCTGTTAACAAAGAAGTCACAGACTGAAAAACATATTCAGCATCAATATTATTACTAATTCGATTAAAAAGTCTTTCCTTGAAATCTTTTTCAATATCTTTTCTAATGATAAAAACAATCTTTCCAAAGCCGGCTCTTTTTGCATCATAAATTCCGAAATCTAATAGTGTTTCCCCATGTAATCCTACAGAATCAATCTGTTTGACTCCTCCATAGCGACTGCCCATTCCAGCTGCTAGAATAACAAGTGTTGGTTTCATAAGCCACCCCTTTATAAAATAATTAATTCATTTTAGCAACAATAATATATTCGGTCAAACAATATAGTGAATAATATATTCATATATGCAAGATAAATGTTACATATTATAACTATTAATCAAAATATTAATAAAATTTTTATTATAATTTTATAGTTAACTCAATTACTTATAATAAAGTAAGGCACTATTCGTGACTATTGTTGAGGATTATGTATCAACACAACTTTTTCGCATCAATTATGAAGGCGATTTTTCTTACCTATTCACAAGTAAATGCTTTATTCTTATTTATCATAATGTTTATCAACAATGCTATTTTTTCATCTTTTGTTAAATCTTTGTTTTTCAATTTTATAGATAAAAAAGACATTTTATTTTATTAATATCACACGTCCAAATTAGTCACGAAGAGTTTCTAAATTAAAACAATATGGAAAATGTTTTTTTAGTTATTATTTTACAGAAAATTCACTAATAATATCCTTAGATTTTCAACCAATTCAAGGACAACAATGAAAAAGGCATACCTTATTATAACAAGTTTCTTAATATCATTATTATTATTTAGCTGCAAGACTCAGAATAATTCATGTTCTACATATAAAATAAAGTCAATAAAATAGTTCAAACATTATCATTATCAGAAGTAAATAAGACTAATTCAGTCAATGATGTTTAATCTACTTCTATTGAAACAATAGAAACTTCAATCAATTTTACTGATCAAAATATTATATATGTTAATGAGGAGGGAAGTACTTAGAATAATGCATACATTGATTTAAAAGAGTCAATAGAGAACAGTGAATCTGGAGATTAAATTTGGGTAGCTTCTAGTACATACTACGCTAGTAATAGTTATACAAGTGAAAAGCTTTTCACTTATATATGGTACAGACCTTTATGGAAGTTTTCTGGAGTTGAAACCTCTATTAATCAAGAGATTAAACAAATATAGACAATATCCCATCTAATCAACAAAAAAGAAGTTTTTTTTATATTCCATTGACAAGTACATTGTATTTCGATACATTAATCAAGTCTTGAGGGCGTAGCGAAGCTGGTTATCGCGTCGGCCTGTCACGCCGAAGATCGCGGGTTCGATCCCCGTCGCTCTCGAACATAACAACTCTTATTTTTAAGAGTTGTTTTTT
>JAENWY010000075.1 GCA_016649775.1 Spirochaetaceae bacterium | reverse complement strand
TTTATTTTATTCTTTGCAAAACATACATATGGAATATATGCTAAAAGAAAATATAAATTAACTTTAGAAAATGAAGAGTTATTAGATAATATTAATGGAAAATGTTTTGTATTGGGAAATCACTGTCACCTAATTGATTCTGTTTTTGTTTCATTATTATTCCCATTTCATATTAGATGGGTTGCTGGTGCATATTTATTTACAATTAAAGTTTTTGGTTCTCTTTTGAAAAATCAAGCTAAATGTATTGGAAAGCAGCAAGGAAGAAGTGATTTATCTACAATAAATGAAATGAAAAAAGCATTTCAAAATGATGATTGTGTTGGTTTGTTTCCCGAAGGTTCTAGAACCTGGGATGGCGAGTTTAATGAGTTAGATAATCAATCTACTGCAAAACTTATTAGAATATTTAAAGTACCTGTTATCTTTTTAAATCTTGAAGGTGCATTTGCAAGAAAACCTAGATGGTCAAATGTTGAGAGAAAAGGTCCCGTTACCATAAAAGTAAAAAGTATTTTATATCCTGATGATTTTAAAAACTTAAAGGTTAGTGAAATTAATAATATTATTAATAGAGAATTGGGATTTTCTCATGATAAATATGAAGAAGAACATCATGTTCCTTATAAATGTGATCATCAAGTAGAAGGGCTTCAGAAAATACTTTATATGTGTCCTTCCTGTGGCTCAATTGATACACTTGATACGACTGGTAAAACTGCCGTTTGTACCTCCTGTAAATGTGAAACTGAAATGGATGAATATTTCAGAATAAAATCCAATCAACATAACTTTACAACGTTGCATTCTTGGAGAGAATGGGAGAAAAAACAACTATTAAAAGTTGAATATTTTAATGAAGAGAAAGGAATATTACTTCAAATTTTAAGAGATGGTAAATTTGAGATTATTTCTCAAAACATAAGAGTAAAAATGGAAAATAATGCAATTATTGTTTCATATGATGATGAAAAACTCATATTAGATTTTAATTCAATTTCATCTCTCATATTAAATGCAAAACAGTCAATGGAACTTTATCATAATGATATTCAATATAGAATAAGATTAAGTCCAAATGGTTGTCCTGTTAAATTTTTTGATTATTTTGAAAATCAAAAAGAACATAAGGAGAATATCTCAAATGGATTTTAGCGTATTAATACATTTCTTTATAATATCGACATTTATGTTGATTGGCGTTTTATTTAGAGCACACATTAAATTTTTGCAAAAGTATTTAATACCATCCTCGATTATAGGTGGCTTCTTTCTTTTGATATTTTATAATGTCTTTGCTCCATCTTTAAATTTGAAAACAGATTTTCTTGGAACACTTGTTTATCATCTATTGAATATAACATTTATAGCTATGATGCTTAAAACCTATCCACCGGAAGGATCTAAGAAGGTATCAAGAGCTGTTAAACAAACAACTGTTGCAATTATTGGTCAGTATGGACTTCAGGTAACCTTTGCACTGATTCTTGTCATTATATTAAGTAATACCTTATTTCCAGGTTTATTTTTATCAATAGCATACACACTTCCTTTAGGCTTTGAACTTGGACCTGGGCAGGCTTATTCTATGAGTGTTATTTGGGAACCACTTGGTTTTACTGGTGCCTCTTCTGTTGGATTAACTATGTCTGCATTTGGTTTTATAATTGGATCAATTGGTGGTGTTATCCTTATAAATATTGCAATAAAAAGAGGGTGGATGACTCAAAAGCAAATTGATAGAATTAAATCTAATGAAACACAAACAGGATTTTTATCAAAACACCAAGAAGAAGGATCAAGACTTACTACAAACAGTGAATCAATTGATACCTTAACTTATCATTTAACATTAATCTTTTTTACTTATTTTCTAAGTTGGATATTCTTAACAATCTTAGAAAAACTACTAGGAATGATTGGCCCAATGGGCTCTGAACTTGCAAACAGTTTTTGGGGAATTAATTTTGTATTCTCCGCTCTTATTGCATTGGGTGTTAAAAATATAATTGAAAAAGTTGGACTATCAAGTAGTATCGACAATGGTACATTAAACAGAGTAATAGGATTTAGTGTTGATACAACTGTTTGTTCATCACTTGGAGCTATTAGTATTGTAGCACTTGCTAGTTATTGGGGAGTTGTTGCTGCATTAATAGTTCTTGGTATTATTATTACTGTATTTATACTACCTCTATATGCAAGTAGATTGTTTGATGATAATCAGTTCAATAGAACTTTATTAATATTTGGCGCATCTACTGGAACGCTTCCAACAGGTCTTGCATTATTGAGAATAGTTGATCCAAATTTTGAAACAACTGTTGCAAAAGATTATGCCTTAGCTACTGGTATTGTATTACCCTTTGTAATTCCAATTATATTAACTGTAAATCTTCCCGCTAAAACTTTTACAACCGGTGATAATAAATATCTGTATATTGCATTAGCCGTAGCTTTTGTTTATCTTATTGCGTTCTTAATTATGTACACAGTTATGTCTAATAAGAAAGCATGGAAGGATAAGTCAAAATTTTTCTATGTTTCAAAAGATAATAGATAGGTTATTTAGTAGTTTAGGATTAAAAAATTTGATTTTTTTTAATCCTAATATGCAAAATAATTAAAGGTGTTTTTTCATCAAAATGATTAATAATTATGGATGTTATAATTATCAAAGCATACTAATTTTGATGGTAATATTATATAATTCATTTAGAGCAACCTTCTTTTTGTTTTGTTTATTAACTACAAAATAGAGGGATTGCCTTTTTTTTCAATCTTTTTTTTAAATACACAAAAAAAGTGATTTTAGTATTTCTTTATCTGATATTTATTTTGGTTATCTACAATGTATGTATTTAGTGCAAAATTCAAAAGGGTTAGAATCTTATGAAAACAATACAAAATATATCTTAAAAGATTTGAAGACGTCTTTTGAAGAAGAGGATATTAAACTATATGAGTCTTGTATTAATAAAATCTTCAATAGTGAAAGGTGTATGCCATATTTTTACTAGTTAATCTTGTAGAAGAGATTAAACAATATGTTCCTAATTTTGAAATAGAAATGAATATGAATGACAGAATTATTAAAGAAATATTTTCTAATCTAGTTAAAGGTGAAAGAGTTGTGAGTGATTCTCAACGCACCTTAGTAGATAAAATAGATAAGATATTAATAAATCATTTAGAGAGTATAGTCTTGGTTTATATAGCATTAGCGAGAAGCTGAAAGTAAGTAACACTTATTTATTTACAGTTTATAAGGAAAGTAGTGGTTGTGGAATTGTTCACCGAATTAACCCAAAGAGGGTAGCGTATGCTAAAGAGCTTTTATTGATGAGTGATAAAAGCGTTAAAGAAGTAGCTCTTAGTGCAGGTTTTATCAGTGATATTTTCTTTATTAGAGTATTTAAAAAGCTTGAAAACTTAACGCCGGGTAAACTGAGGGGGAATAATAGATCTAATTAATTCTTGTTTTTATATACTACTTCAAAGGTTTCACAAACAACTTTCATATCTTCTCTGAATTCTTTTTTAAAGTGAAATAATTCAGATTCAAACAATCTTTGGTGGGCATGTCTCCAATATCTTAGAGTTAAATCATCTTCACCTTCAGAAATTGCAAATTCTTCACTAACTTTATTAAAGGGAAGTACCTCTACTTTAACAATCTTAATAACACATTGAGGATTATTCTTGAAATCAAGAATAATGCTATGTTCTCCTATTCCAGGAAGATTAGAATTTTCTAGTCTATATAAACAATATAGAGAGGTGGTACTTGTTTTCTTTCCTTCTAGCACTAATTTAGCTAAAGAGTTAGCTAAGTCTTCATCCGATCCAAAATGCCAGGCATCAAAAGCTTTATGAGTGTTTTTGAGATTTTCTCCAATTGAATTCAAATAATTGGTCCACATTTTTTCTATAGCAGCTCTTCTTTTGTTCATGATTATTTCTTTGTTAACTCCTTTTATAAGGTTTGTATATAATCATTATAACAGGTAGCACTAATAATATATAGTGAGAGGTTTATCTAGACACTAATTTAATATTTCACGAATATTTTATTAGTTTCTCCCTATTTTGTAGATATTCCTGTAAAAGCATTATAATAAACTTTATCAAGTGTATTGTATCCCAATGATTCATGAGGTCTTCTAGTATTAAAATATTTCATTATTAGTAGGTTCAAGATTACAAAAATAATTTGTAATAATATTTTTTAAATTGTATTTGAGAAATATATACTATAGGAATTAAAACACCTCTAACATGAGGTTAGAGGTGTAATAAAAATGCTTTTAAATATTAACCTATTACTTTAACAACATCTTGTTTTGGTAATTTTTTTAGTGCAACTATTACACCAATTGTTGTAACTAATGTTGCAATTATGTCTGCAATTGGAGAGCTAATCCAAATACCTATTAAACCAAACATCTGAGGTAATATTAGTAGTATTGGAATTAATATAAAAAACTGTCTTGATAGACCAAATAAAATAGCTGGAACACTATCTCCAATTGCTTGGAAATAAGTAGAACCTATTACTTGGATACCAATGAATACCATTGTTGACATTAATACTCTTAATGCTGGGATAGCAATTTTAAGAACTTGTTCATCAGCACCAAACATTAATAATAGTTGTCTAGAGAAGGTAATATTAATTATAGATATAAATAAGCCATATAGTGAACATACAATAATTGTGTATTTCATTACTTGTCTAACTCTACTATATTTTTTAGCTCCAAAGTTGAAACCTGCAATTGGTTGAAAACCTTGTACTATACCAAACATAGGCATTAAAAAGAATATTGTTAATTTATTAATCATACCAAAAGCTGCAATTGCTTCGTTTCCACCATAGATTCCTAGGAAATTATTCATAAGAATAGCTACAATACTATTACCTATCTGTCTAATAAAAGTACTTGTGCCAAGTAATATTGTTTGTCTAACCATGGTAAACTTAATAACAAAGGAAGATCTTTTTAGGTTTAATACACTTTTACCTGATAGAAAGTAACGTAGTGAAAAAGCTGTTGAAGACATTTGAGATACAATAGTTGCTATGGCAGCACCTTTTATTCCCATATTAAATCCAAATATAAGAATAGGATCTAATATTACGTTTAATATTGTTCCTATCAACATAATAAACATAGCTTCCTTAGCATTACCTTCTGCTCTAATGATGTTTAAACAACACATTGCAAAAGATAAAAATATTGAACCTATATATATAATGGATAAATAGTCTTTAGCATATGGTTTAATTGCTTCTGTAACTCCAACAAAATTTAGTAGGGGATCTATGAAAATTGATCCAAGAATTGCATATATTGCTGCAACACCTACTGCCATTATCATAGCATTTCCGGCGGCTTTTGCAGCACTTTCTTCATCACCCTCTCCAAGTTTAAGAGCAACAATAGAGGCAGCTCCTACACCAAACATTTGGGCTAGTGCAGAAACAATCATTTGCAAGGGGAAAGCAATGCTTATACCTGCAATACCAAGGGAGCCAACTCCTTGTCCAATAAATATTGTATCTACAAGGTTGTATAATGCATTTGCTAACATTCCAACTGTTGCTGGCAGTGATAGTTTCCAAAGTAATGAACCTATTGGCTCAACTCCCATAAATTCTTTTTTTCTAATTTGTTCTGTTTTAGTCATCTAGATTTTCCATCTTTTCAAGTAAGTAATTAATATTTATTAGAGAATCGTTAAGAGTTATTTTTTCGTCCTCATCTAGTTTATCTAATTGTTTATGTAATTGTTCTATTAAACGTTTTCCAATTTTATGACCCAAAGTTAAACCTGTATCAGTAGTATTAACTAACACTAATCTTCTATCATCGGTACTATGAATTCTTTCAATAAGATTCTTTTCTTCAAATATTGCAATAATTTGAGTAAGTGCTCCTTTAGTTAAAGGAGAGTGGTTATGAATTTCTCCCATATTACAAGGAGAATGATTTGTAATAAACAAAAGGGTCATTGCCTGTGATTCTGATAGACACCATTCATCTGAGTCTGAAATAGTCTTAAAAACAATTTTCTTAAATAGTTTTTTGTATCGAACATTTAAATTTCTAAAATTTATTTCATTTTCAAAAGTTACGGGTTCTGTATTCATATTATTCCTTAATTGATTAGTTTATTTTTAAATAGTTTAGTTCTAAACTAAATATATAATAATTTGGAATTTACATAATGTCAATTGTCTGTTTTTTTTGTATTATTTTACTAAAAAAACTAAGAATGTTATTATTTTTTAAATTTAAAGTATTTATTTCACATTAAATGATTAAGTAATCACATTAATAAATACTTTACTTTGTTAATTTATAAATAATGTAGCATTACGTAATTTTACTTCAGAAATATTTTTGTTCCCCTTTAATGATTCTCTTGACTATATAGTTGTTAGTAACTAACCTAAAAATTAATTTAAAAAACAGGAATTAATATGTTAAAATCACGCAAGTCAAAAAAAATTGGTATAGTTGATACGTTCAAATCAAACTATAATGTTATGCCTTTTCTTTTATCAGTAGTTTTTTTCGGAATTACTAATAGTATAGCAAGGGCTATAATGAACAATTACCTAGCAGATATTATTAAAATCTCTAAAATTCAACTAGGGGTAGTAGAATTTTTTAGAGAACTTCCAGGTCTTTTTCTGATTTTCATTTTAGCTTATCTTTATAAGCAAAGTGATAAGAAGAATTATCAAACAGCAATTATTATATCAATATTTGGTTTTTTAGGTTTAACTTTTTTAGGGACAAACCTTTGGGTGGTAATAATATTCTTAGTTATGAATAGTCTTGGTGAGCATATAAGTATGCAAGTAAGACAAAGTTTATCTGTTGAGTTGTCTAAACCTAAAATGAATGGAAATGCTCTTGGTATTATGCAAGGCTTTCGCTCCTTTGGTAGTATTCTTGGTTTCTTATTAGTTCCTGTTATTTTCTTAATTATGTCTCATTTTGGATATGGTAAAGATACTGCTAGAAGTTATAAAACTATTTATTTCATTGCTATGATTATAGCCTTTGCTGCCTATCTTTTTGCTTCAAGAATACCAGAAATGAATAGTGAAGAAAAAACTGGACCAAAAATATATTTTCATAAAAAATATTCTAAATACTATATTCTATCTTTTTTCTATGGTGCAAGAAAACAAATTTTTATAACCTTTGCTCCTTTTGTATTAGTTCTTAACTATGGGGCTAGTGCATCTTTTATGGCTATTTTATTTGCTATTACGGCTGGTTTATCTATTATATTTGCACCTGTTATAGGTCGATTAATTGATAGAGTAGGTTATAAGAATGTAATGATTGGTGATACCCTTATCTTAATTATTGTTTGTTTTTTCTATGGGTTTTCACATCTTATTTTCTCTCCACATGTAGCCTTCTACGTAGTAAGTCTAAACTATATACTTGATTCAATCTTATCTTTGTGTAGTATGGCTTCTCTTGTTTATTGTAAAGATCTTTCAGCTAGCCAAGAAGAGTTTGGTAAGACAATTACAACCGGTATTTCTGTTAATCACTTAGTTAGTATAATTATTGCATTAGTTGGTGGATTAATTTGGCAGAAAGCTGGTATTGAAGTTCTATTCACTATTTCTGCATTCTTAGGATTAATGAATAGTATTTTTGCAGCAACAATTAAAACAGAAACATTTGAAGCTGTTAAATAGAAATCTTTATAAAAAAATAGTACCAAGGTCTTCTAAAAGAATGCCTTGGTACATTGTTGAATATTTCAATCCTTTTGGGGAATGAAAATCTATTTAATATTATGCTTTGATTTCGAAGTCATCTTCATCGTCTTTAGAATATTCTAATGTAATCGTATTCCAATCTATATCAGTAATAGTAAAACGTTGAACTCCAACGCTGAATAAGAAATCTTCATCAATTTCATCATCTTCGTCTTCATCCTCTAAAGAGTCTTCATCAAATTCATCAGGATCAAAGTCTTCAAGATCTTCATCTTCGTTAAAGTCTTCAAATTTTGTAATGAATTCATCGTCATCATCTTCATCATCAATTTCATCATCATCAATTTCATCTTGGTCTTCGGCATCTTCACCATCTTCAGCATCATAAATCTCTTCGATTTCATCATACTCATCGTCTTCGCCTAAACCATTGCCTAAATAATAGCTTGCTAAATCTTCTTCATCAACATCATAGTCATTAAATCTTAGAGTAAGAGTATCACCCTTAGCTACAAAGAATTTAACTATAAAAGGAATTGAAGCATATCTAGCATCGTTATCATTTCCGCTAGCTCTAGAAATTGCTGTAATTTCTAATTTAAACTTATCTTTGTTTACTTTCTCTATTGAAGTAATAACAGCAGATGGAGTATCTGATGGTGTTAAATCTGGATCAAGTCCCATTGGAAAGAAGTCCTTGCTATCTTTGTACAAGTCTTCTCCAGTAGTAAGTTTCCAAGTGGTTTTAGTTTCACTCATATTATGCCCCCTATTCTTTAGCATTTTGCATTAGCCATTTCGCTACAATTAATTTACTATATATTTTGCGTTTTGGCAAATAATATTATTAATAATTGTAAAGATGATAGTGTAATTGATTTACCATCTGTTTAGATTATAACACAAAGATTGTCAATTCGGGCTTAAAATCGCATCATAAAGGAGTTTTTATTTAATTTTTAATATTATTGTTTTTTGTGTGTTTTTTATAAGCTATAGAGTCAATCAAAATTTATATATTTAAGATTAATGCCTAAATTGTTATTTACTAGGAAAATAAATTTAATTTGCAATGTTTTAGTAATTTTAGTAATCAAAATTATTATCAATAGCTGTAGTTTTGAGACTATTTTGTGTAAAGTTATGTTGTATTTGATTCTTAATGTTCTAGAGAAATTATTCATATATTAAAAAGATAAAATAAATATTATGCGATTTTTGATTTGCTTATTGTAATTATAAATAATCTATAAGAAAAAATTAATAATGAACCTTTTACATATTTGGTTAAAAAAGTAATATTGATAATAATAAAAGTGGTAATATAAATGGATACTATATTACAGGTAGATTATGCAGAATCATCGTAATATAAGTGTAATTTTATAAGAGTTAATATTATAAAAGATATAGTTCTTGTAAAAAATTTAAAATTATTTAAAGAAAATTAATGTAATTGCTTCTTATCTGCTACATATATAGTGTTCCAGTTAAAGAATTTTATAAAAATTAATTATAAAATAGAAAAATTATATATATATTTTGTAGGTTTTGGTTACTATTATATTAATAGCTTTTCGACATTTTGATCTAATTTTTATTGACTTGTTTTTAGAGGTTTGAGAAGATTAATTTCAATGATGGAAATATAATA
>JAENWY010000077.1 GCA_016649775.1 Spirochaetaceae bacterium | reverse complement strand
GGTTTGTAGTTCTCCCATTCCATATACTAATAAATCAACTTTAGCATCAAGTATAATAGGTTTTCTTATTTTATTATTCCAGAAATCATAATGAGAGAAACGACGCAAAGAACCCTCAAGTCCTCCTAAAATAATAGGAACATCTTTACCAAAAGCTTGACGGGCTCTATTTGAGTAAGTAGTAGCTGCTCTATCAGGTCTAAAGCCAGCTTTTCCTCCGGGAGAGTACTCATCATTAGATCTAACTTTAATGTTAGCAGTATAATGGGCTACCATTGAATCTATATTTCCAGAACCAATCATACAACATAATTTAGGAACACCTAATTTAAGGAAATCGTCACAATTATCCCATCTTGGTTGAGCTATTATTCCAACTCTGTAACCATGAGCTTCAAGCATTCTACCAAGCATTGGAACACCAAAGCTAGGATGGTCTACATAGGCATCTCCACTAATTAATACTATATCTACATGATTCCAACCACGTTTTTTCATGTCATCTTTATTAACGGGTAAATATAAATTTCTGTTATTTTCATTATTCATATCGACATACTATATTATTAGTATTGGCTTAAACAATACTAAGAACTATCTTTAACTATAGTGTTTAAAAAATAATAATAATCTGATACTCTGCCCATATGAAAATATCAATTGTATCAGTAGCCATTGAGCTATCTAACTTATCCTTCCCTTTAGGGGCCCTTTGTGTTGAAACAGCTATTAAATCTGATCCTAGATTAAATGATGTTGATTGCAATACAGTTCTATTTACTATTGAGGATTCTCCCTCTGAATCAGCTATGAAAATAAAAGATTCTGGAGTGGATTTAATTGGATTATCTGTTTATTTGTGGAATAGAGTTTGGCTTGATAGTTTTATGAATGAATTAAATATAATTGCTCCAAATATTAAAATTTTTGCAGGTGGTACAGAGGTAAGTGCTAACTATCCTAGCTTCAATTTAGATAAATTTATTTTCATGACTGCAGGTGAAGGAGAGGCTCCGACACCTGTTGCTTTAGCACAATATTTAAATAATGAAGAGATTAAAGGTCTTGGTATAATGAGTAAAGACTCTCCATCCTTTTCGTATGCCTCTGTTCTTGATTTATCAAAACTTGAATCCCCTATTCTCACTAAAGTTTGTGATCCATTTCTAATTGAAGGTGGTTCAATGCTTTGGGAAATGACTAGAGGTTGCCCATTTCATTGTGGATTTTGCTTTGAATCAAAAGGGCTTAGAGGTGTTAGAGATTATCCCTATGATAGAATTAAACAAGAAATAGATTATATTGTAGATAAAGGTATTAATGATGTCTTTGTATTAGATCCAACCTTTAATATTAATAAAGAAAGAACTATGAAAATGCTAAATTTAATTAGAACAAAAGCGTCTGACATACACTTTAGTTTTGAATTACGTGCTGAATTACTAGATCAAGATTTAGCAGATGGATTTGGCTCTATTTTCTGTTCTCTTCAAATAGGTCTTCAAAGTATTCATCAAGACGTATTAAAAAGCGTCGGACGTGATTTCATTAAGAAATTATTTAAAGAAAAAATAACTCTTTTAGAAGAAAGAGGTATTGTTTATGGTCTTGATTTAATCATTGGTCTTCCACACGATACTCTTGCTAAATTTAAAGAAAGTTTAGATTTCACTATTGGTTGTAAACCAAGTAATGTTGATATATTCCCACTTTCTTTATTACCAGGTACAAGAATTGCAGATGAAGCTGATTCCTATGGAATGAAATATGATAAAAACTCTCCTTATGTTGTTAAAGAAACACCTTCTTTCTCAAAAGAAGATATGGTTAAGGCGATGAAGATAAAGAATGGTTGTGATTTATTCTACACTAAGGGCCAGGCTTCAATGTATACCAATCTTGTTTGTGAAACTTTAGAAATTAGACCATCTCAATTATTTGAATATTTTAATTCATATTTAGAGTATTTAACTTCAAAGGGACATGATATTGAAGAAATGGATATATTTGACCTTCAAGATAATTTCTTAAAACAGATGATGAAGAAATTTAAAAAAGAAGAATATAATATACCTCTATTCTCTTATATTGAAATGCATCAGGGAATTGCTTACTTCTTTGAAGAAGGTATGGGACCATTGCTAAGTCTATATTATCAACCAAATGAATTAGCACTATTAGATAAACAAAAAATTGAAAGATTTGCTAAAAAGCATGAACCTTTTGAAGAACCAAAAGATTTCATGATTGTTGAATTAGATGAAGGTATTGATTTTATAGAATACAAATAAAGCTCATTAAAAAGCCGCTTTACTATAAGCGGCTTTTATATTGCTTTTTAATCTTAATCTAATTTTAAATCTTCTTGTAAGTGGGCACGAATAATTTTAATGAATTCTTCACTGCTTACAGCTTTAGCTTCAATTCCTTCAGCAAGATGAACTAAATCTTTAGTCATAATTCCAGAATTTAAAGTCTCAAAACAAGCTTTTTCAAGATTATGGCCAAAGGCTTCTAATTCTTTATTACCATCTAATTCACCACGCTTTGAAAGTGCACCACTCCAAGCAAAAATAGTTGCCATTGGATTAGTTGAAGTTTCTTCACCCTTTAAATATTTATAATAATGACGAGTAACAGTACCATGAGCTGCTTCATATTCGTATTTTCCATCAGGAGATACTAATACACTAGTCATCATTGCTAAGGAACCAAAAGCTGTTGAAATCATATCACTCATAACATCACCATCATAGTTTTTACAAGCCCAAATAAATCCACCCTCGGATCTAATAACACGAGCAATAGCATCATCAATTAAAGTATAGAAATAAATAATTCCAGCTTCTGCAAATTTTTCTTTAAATTCATTTTCAAAAATTTCTTGGAAAATATCTCTGAAAGTTTGATCATATTTTTTACTGATTGTATCTTTAGCAGAGAACCATAAATCTTCTTTTGCATCTAAGGCATAATTGAAACAAGATCTCGCAAAACTTTTAATAGAATTATCTTTATTATATAAACCTTGAATAACACCAGGACATTCAAAATCATAAATGGTCTGACGGAAATTAGTGCCATTTTCACCGGTAAATACTAATTCAGCTTTTCCCTTTTCAGGTACTCTGAATTCAGTTGCTTTATAGATATCACCATAAGCATGACGAGCAATTGTTATTGGCTTTTTCCAGTTTTTTACAACAGGTTTAATACAATCAATACAGATTGGAGTTCTAAAAACAGTACCATCTAGAATTGCTCTTAATGTACCATTAGGTGATTTATATTTTTCACTTAAGTTATATTCACTCATTCTTTGTTCATTTGGAGTAATGGTTGCACATTTTACACCCACACCTAAACGAGCAATAGCATTAGAGGCTTCAACTGTAACTGCATCCTTAGTTTCTTCTCTGTGCACTAAGCCTAAATCATAATATTCGGATTTAAGATCAACAAAAGGAGTGATTAATTCAGCTTTAATCATCTTCCAGAGGATACGAGTCATTTCATCACCGTCTAACTCGACAATAGGTGTTTGCATTTGTATTTTTTTCATCATCATATATTCTCCTATATTTTAATAGTATTAAATTAGCATGAATATTTAATTAATGGAAGTTATATTTAACTAATAACTCTTTGTTTAATAGAAAAATACAAAAATTTAAATTTAGTTTATACTATGATTTAAGGAAAAAATGGCTCAATCAATAAATTAAAATAAACAATCAGATAGATTTACAATTTATCCTTTTGATAATAAATCTAGGGATTAAAATAACTCTCAAACATCCTAGTGCAATTATTGCTACAGTTGCTGGCTCTTCGTGACTTTACATGGGTAGCATTTTTACTTCAGGTTTGCTTTTTATGGGTACAATAACGAAAATGGACAAAAAAATACTGCAACTTAAACTTAGATGTCAATTGCAGTCAGTTATAGAATAAAGATATGAGGATGCCGAGATTTGAACTCGGGACCCCTACGATGTCAACGTAGTGCTCTCCCACTGAGCTACACCCTCAAAAAACAAACAAATATGCTTGCCTCTTTATATATCATATTGGTTTATTAATGTAAAGCAGAGTAATTGAAATATTTAATTTTACAATTGAAATAATTGCATTTTCTCTTTATATTTGAGTTATGAAATTTTTAATAGCATCAGATATACATGGCAGCTACTACTATGCCAATAAATTAATTAACATTTATCAAAATTCTAAGTTTGATAAAATCTTATTACTTGGTGATATTCTTTATCATGGTCCTAGAAATGATCTTCCAAAAGACTATGCTCCAAAGAAAGTAATAGAATTACTTAATCCTTTAGCTAAAGAAATTCTTTGTGTAAAAGGAAACTGTGAAGCAGAGGTCGATCAAATGGTATTAGACTTTGATGTATCATCAGATCATGCCCTATTATTAGCAGATAACAGAACCTTCTATTTAGCTCACGGTCATCACAAATATCCCACTCTCCATGAAGGTGATATCTTTTTATCAGGTCATACTCATTTACCATTGATTGAAACGATGGAAAATAATGTATTTCATGTTAATCCAGGTTCAACATCTATACCAAAAGGTGGATTTAATAATAGCTATGCCATATATGAAGACAGTCTTATCTCTATTTTAGATTTTGAGGGAAATATTATATATTCTAAAGATCTTAGCAAGTAAGAGGTAAATAGGAGGCTCCAAAGTATGATGATACTTTAGAGCCTTTTTATTACTTGTCTTTTCCTTTTTTAGCAATCAAAGCTAAAGGAAGTGACCATTTAAGTTTAACTTTAACATTTTCACCATCTTTCTCAATTAGAGAAGTTCCATGATGTAATGAAATAATTTGTGCAACTATAGGAAGTCCTAAGCCAGTACCCCCACTAGTCCTACTCTTATCACCTCTTTCCCAAGGTTCAAAGAAATCCACATTTTTAGCTAATTTAGCCTTATTTGTTACAATTATTCCATCTTTTTCAAAACTAACACAAGCACTATCTGATACCGCTAAAGCATTATCAAGTAATTCTTTAAGAGCTAATTTAATAGTTGAATAATCACAATAGATATAGGGATCCTTGTAATTAAATTCAACATTACTATAATTTTTATTTGCCCTTTTTAAATCATCAATAATATATTGAATCTCTATTTTAAACAAAGTAATGTCTTTATCCGGAGATTGAAAAGAGGAATAAAGTACTACTCTATTAATCTTATGTGATAAATCATTTTGTTCTTTTTTTAGTGTTCTAATTGTTTCTAAAGATAGAGGAAAGACTCCATCTTCCATTCCATCTAATAATAACTTAATAGAAGCAATTGGAGTATTCAAGTCATGGGTTATACTTGAAAGCCAAGCTTTTCTATTTTTTCTATTTAATGTTAATGATTCATCTAATCTAGATATTGAATCAATAATTTCTTGATGCTCTTCAATTTTACTATGAGGAAGTTCTAATTGTTCTTCACCTTTTGTAAGTGCCCCAAGAGCATTTTTTATTATATTAATTGACTTCTGATTTACTTTACTAATTCTAAAACTTAATAATAATGCAATTAAAAGAGAGATAAGGAAACAAATAAACAACCAGTTACTTGCTTTTCTTATAATCCTAGCAATAGGAGAATATGTAGAGGGACTGTAGGATAATACATCAACACTGAAAGCGTATTGCCCTCTTAGGAAGACTTCCAGACTGCCACTTATGTATTCTTTTTTAATCATAGGAGGGAACTCTAATGACCTACTTGGCCCATATCCGCCATCAATAGCATCTAATGTAACCTTATTATCTTCAAGATTTAATAAATTAACTCTATCTTTGACATTAATTGTAATAAATTTATCAGGATCTAGATCCTGACCCTTTGTAGTTTGAGTTAACTCACTAGATCTAAAAGATTTTCTTTGTGCCAGTTTATCACCTAATTGAGTTACTCCGAGAGAGTAAACAATTTTTCCATCAATATCTCTGAATAAAAGACCACTGATTCTATTATCGACAATAGACGCTGCATCTGTTATTTGAACAAATTTACTAAAGCTAATTTCTCCAGAACTAGAAGAAACAGTGGTTGCTACCCTTTGTGAAAAAGCATCAAAACCCTCTTCTATCCAATTTTTTTTAGCAGAAGTGTAAAAGAACATCATCGAGACACCTATAAATATTAATATTATTAAGGCAACACTCATTATAGATAAAAAGGTTCTAAAAAAGATTTTCCTCATTAATTATCCTTGTACTCCAACAAACCGATAACCATAGCCTCTTACTGTTTCTAGCCAAGAATTATCGCCAAGTTTTGCTCTGATATTTTTTATATGAGTATCTACAATTCTCTCATAGGATTCGCTTGCATAATCAAAACATTCATCAAGAATTTGTGATCTAGTTACAAGTAAATGCTCATGATCTATTAGACAAATTAATACTCTCCACTCTGCTGCTGTTAAAACAACTTTTTTGTCATCAACATGTAGTTTGTGAGCGACTCTATCTAATTCAATCACATCATTTTCTAAAGTAAAAGTCTGTCTATCAGCAACTTCACCACCATTAGGATTACATCTTTTTAGGATAGCTTTAACTCTAAGTACTAATTCTTTAGGAGAAAATGGTTTTGTAATATAATCATCAGCACCTAGTTCAAAACCTAATATTCTATCAGATTCTTCCCCACGAGCTGTCATAAAAATAACAGGTATATCAATTTCTTTTTTAAGTTCTCTGACAAACTCAAATCCATCACCATCAGGAAGCATAACATCTTGAATCAAAAGAGCAGGTTTTTGTTTTGCAAAACCTTCTCTTGCTGTGCTTAAATTAAAAAATACTTCACACTTTAAATCTGACATCTCAAGATATTGTTTAACACCAGTTGCTATAACCTCGTGGTCCTCTACGATATAAATTAAGTCTTTAATTTCTGTTGATTCCATAATGTCCTTCCCTTTTTTATTATTTATTAAATTTTAACCATTTATCAAGTGCATATTAACCAAATTCACAAGAACTCCACTAAACTACACACTCTAATCCATATCATTATACAGTCTTTTACTAATAATTTTATACATAATAATAGCATAAGTCACAGAAATAAAATCAGCTATAGGCTCTGCCATAAAGACTGCCAACACTTTATTTTCAAAAAAATGTGGAAGTATTAATATTAGAGGTATTAGTAAGACCAATTTTCTTAAAACTGCAATTGATACAGATATCTTTGCCTGTCCTGTTGATATTAAAAAATACTGAACTGCTATCTGTAATCCAAATATTCCAAAAGCTAGTATATATATTCTAAGAGACCAACTAACATATTTAATTAATGCAACATCTTGTGTAAATACATTAGCATAAAGATGAGGAAAGGCTTCCATGGTAAAGAACATAACAATAGCATAGCTTATATTAATTAAAAACATAAATTTAACAGCTTCAATCATTCTCTTCTTTTTTGCTGCTCCAAAATTATATCCAATAACAGGTTGTGCGCCCTGATCAAACCCAAACATTGGCATTTTTACGAAATTATTTACGCTTGATAAAATAGTCATAGCACCAACTGCCACATCTCCACCATATTTTTGAAGGGATGAATTAAATACAATAATAAGTGCTGATTCAGTACTAGTCATTATAAAAGGGGCCATTCCTAAGGCTAAACACGGAGCAAATACACTCATATTTATTTTTAAATTCTTAATCCTTAATTTAAGTGGTGAATTACCAAATGTCAAGAAATATAATACCCAGAGAGCTGATACAGTTTGCGATATAATAGTGGCATAAGCAGCACCTGCTACTCCAAGATTAAAAACAAATATAAAAATAGGATCTAAAATGATATTTAAAATTGCTCCTATTATTACTGTCTGCATTGCCTTTGATGTAAAACCTTGCGCTGCGATAAAGGCATTCAATCCTATAGAAAATAAAACAGAGGTCGTTCCTAATATGTATATACTCAAGTACCTATCGGCATACTCAATTGTATTAACACTTGAACCAAAAGCAAATAGTAAATTCCTTTTGTAAATAAGAATTAAAATCATTAAAATAATGGACATTAGAAATAAAAAAGAAAAACTATTGCCTATTATTATTTCAGCCTTATTTGTGTCTTTTTTCCCTAAAGCAATTGACAATTTAGGTGCTGAACCCATGGAAACAATATTAGCAAAAGCTCCTACAAATACTATTAGGGGAAAGGCAATTCCAAGTCCTGTTAGAGCTAAGGCCCCGGAACCTAGAATATGTCCGATATATATTCTATCAACAATATTATACAACATGTTAATAACCTGAGCGATTATTGAGGGAATTGCTAACTTCCAAATTAGAGGTTTGACTTCATCTGTTCCTAAAAAATCACTGGATTTAAATCCAATCTTAATTTTTACATCTTTTACCATTATTAAAATCCTTGAATGTGCGAATTATAATAGTTATAAAAAATAAATGTAATACATAATTGAATGTTAATTTTTTATCCACTATTATTATTTTTATGGATACTAAACATAATATAAATCTATACGATATAATTATTATATTAATAATAGCATCATTAGCTATCTTTTTTTTATTTAGAGGAAATAATACTATCGCCACTAGCATAAATGTTGAAGGTAATGGTGAAAAATATCGATATTCTTTAGATAAGGATCAAGATATCATTCTCCATGGAGCTATAGGAGAGTTAACTCTTCGAATAAAAGACCACAGTGCAGCTATAATCGAGGCTCCTTGCAAAAACCAGATATGTGTACAGAGCGGTAAGATATCAACGTCCAACGCCTTTATAGCATGTATTCCATCAAAGGTACTTATAGTGGTGAACCCCACAAAAAACATGGAGGTTGATGATATTGCAAGATAAAAAAAATAGATTAATATATTTAGTAACACTATCTCTATTACTTAGTAGTCTTGAATATTTGATTCCAAAACCATTTCCCTTTCTAAAACTTGGACTTGCAAATCTTCCCTTAATAATTAGTCTACCAATATTACCCTTTTATGAATACATATTATTAGCTCTTTCCAAGGCTCTAATTCAAGGATTAGTTGGGGGCACAATAATATCTCCTTTCTTTTTAATATCACTCTCTGGTACCTTTGCTACCTCTCTTGGAATGTTTTTAGCTTATAAGTTGCTAAAGAGAAATACCTTTGTGGGAATATCTGTTATTGGAGCACTTTGTAGTAATGTTGCGCAAATATTTATGGCAGCGGCTCTAATTTATGGTAAAAGTATTTTTGTAGCTATGCCATATATTATTGGACTTGGAATTATTAGCTCAACTGTTTTAGGTTACCTTGCAAATAGATTCTATAGAGATAGTAAATTCAT
>JAENWY010000241.1 GCA_016649775.1 Spirochaetaceae bacterium | reverse complement strand
TTATAGTGTTGTACCACCTAATTATAGAATATGTTTGTAAAACAAACAAAGGTTCTAAATATCAATTTAGAACCTTTGTAGGATATAAATAAATTAATTTAAGATTTATACATAACCTTGAGCTATCATAGCCTCTGCTACTTTTAAGAAACCTGCAATATTTGCACCATCTGTAAAGTTGTTATGAGTACTGTATTGATCTGCTGCTTCACTAATATTTTTATAGATATTCTCCATAATATCTTTTAGTTTTGCATCAACATTTTCTTTTGTCCAAGATAGTCTTTCACTGTTTTGACTCATTTCTAAGCCTGAAACAGCAACACCACCTGCATTAGCTGCTTTACCTGGAATATATAATGTATTAGCTTTTTTAAATATCTGTTGTCCCTCAAATGTTGTAGGCATATTAGCACCTTCTGCAACAAGGAAAACCCCATTAGCTACTAAATGTTTAGCATCAAGTTCATTGATTTCATTTTGAACTGCACAAGGGAAAGCACAATCAGCATTTGTATTCCAAATTTCATTGTATTCTTCACTACCGGTTCTTGCAACGTATTTAGCAGTAGGGAAGGCTTTAATATATTCACTAATTCTTCCACGTTTAACATTTTTTAAATTCATTATAAATGAAAGTTTTTCTTCATTAATTCCAGCTTCATCAATGATAACACCATTAGAATCAGATATAGTTAAAGGAATTCCACCTAATTGAAGAATTTTTTGGATTGTATATTGTGCAACATTACCAGAACCTGAAATAATACATCTTTTTCCTTTGATAGTATCTTTTTCACCATGTAATACAGCATCTGCAAGGTAGATTAATCCATAACCTGTTGCTTCTGGTCTGATTAATGAACCACCAAAAGATAAACCCTTTCCTGTTAGTACACCAGTAACTTCATTTTGGATTCTCTTATATTGACCAAATAAATAGCCAATCTCTCTACCACCAACACCCATATCACCAGCTGGAATATCTGTATTAGGTCCGATATGTTTAGAAAGTTCAGTCATAAAACTTTGACAAAATTTCATAACTTCATTGTCTGATTTTCCTTTAGGATTAAAATCGGCACCACCTTTTCCACCGCCCATAGGAAGTCCTGTTAAGCTATTTTTAAATACTTGTTCAAAAGCTAAGAATCTTAAAATAGATAGGTTAACAGATGGGTGAAATCTTAATCCACCTTTGTAAGGACCTAATGCACTGTTTTGTTGTATTCTGAAACCTCTGTTGATTTGTAATTTTCCATTATCATCTATCCAAGGAACTCTGAAAATAATAGTTCTTTCAGGTTCAATAATTCGATCTAATATTTTGTGGTAAATAATTTTAGGTTCATCTGCTACGAGTGAATCTACTGAATTAAGGAATACCTTAACTGCCTGATGAAATTCAGGTTGGTTAGGGTCTTTTTGCAACATATTGTTGTAAACACTTTCTATTTCTTTATGCATTGTATTCTCCTAGTAATTTATTTTCTCTATGAATTGTATATTTATGCAATCTATGAATATGATAAAATATTTTTTAGATTTGGTAAAGTAGTATAACTAAAAATATTCTGTAAAAATATAACTATCCACAAATTTAGTCATTTTACACTCTGCAAATGATTTAAATTTATATTTTTCCTTTTTATTGACTGGATAATTCAAGGATTAAATAAAAATAGAACCTAAAAATATAATTTGTTTTTAGGTCCTTAGTAAATTAAAAATTATTAGCAACTTATGTTAGTTTTTATATTTGGCAATATTTTCTTTGAATGGTGGGTATATGATGCCTTTTTCTGTAATAATAGCAGTAATATTTCCATGAGGAGTAACATCAAAACTAGGATTATATACATCCATTTCAAGTGGAGCTATTTGAACGCCATCAATAAATCTAACTTCATCAGCAGTTCTTTCTTCAATAGGAATATATGAACCATCAGGAATTGTGAAGTCAATTGTTGAAATAGGGGCTGCTACGTAGAAGGGAACACCATAATGTTTACATATAACAGATAGAGCAAATGTTCCAAGTTTATTACATACATCACCATTTTTCGCAATTCTGTCTGCACCAAGTATAACTAAATCAATTTTACCATCTCTTATTAAAGTAGCAGCTGCACTATCAGGAATTAGCTTGCTCGGTATTTTTGCTTGAGTCAATTCCCAAGCGGTAAGTCTTGCACCTTGTAGTCTTGGTCTTGTTTCATCTGCATAAACAAAGATATTCTTATTTGCATAGAATGCGGTTTTAATAACACCAATAGCAGTTCCCCAACCAGCAGTTGCTAGTGCACCGGCATTACAGTGAGTTAATATTGTAGCATTTTGAGGTACTACAGCTAATCCGTTTTTTCCCATCTGTATGTTTGATTGGAGATCTTCTTCTTGGATTTCTTTTGCCAAATTTAAAAGAAGCTTTTCACAATTTTCTTTATGTTTAGATTTTTCATAGAATGCTAACATTCTATCAACTGCCCATTTTAGATTAATTGCAGTAGGCCGAGCTAAAGATATGAATTCACAAGCTTTTTTAAATGATTCTTCATTATTTTTTAGTTCTTTATAAGCTAGAAAAACACCATAAGCTGCAGTTGCTCCAATAGCAGGTGCTCCTCTAACTACCATTTCTCTAATTGCAAATTCTATATCTTTATAGTCTTTGCATTCATATATTTTAAATTCAACGGGTAATATTCTTTGGTCAATTAGTAAAACCTTATTATCTTTATATTCAAGTGTTCTAAATTTCTCTATCATATTTATAATACTCCTATCTATTATTTAATAAATCATACCAACATTCATTAGCATTTTTTATTACTGAATCAACATCTATTGTTAATAATTTTCTATTTTGCATTAATAAATCACCTTTACAAAATACACTATCAACATCAGATGATTGAGTTGCATAAACTATTGCAGAGAATGGATCATTTAATGGTGTTAGGTGAGCTTTGTTGATATCTAACAAGATAATATCAGCCTCCTTTCCTACTTCAAGTGTGCCAACCTTATTATTAATACCTAGAGCTTTAGCACCATTAATTGTTGCCATTTCTAGTATTTGGTATGGAGTTGTTGCCATAGGATTCATATTTGATACATTACTTAACATTGCAGCTAGGTGCATTTCTTCAAACATGTCTTGGTTGTTGTTACTACTAGATCCATCTGTACCTAATGCTACATTAATACCTGCTTTAATATATTTAGCAATTGGTGCAATTCCACTAGCAAGTTTACAGTTACTACTTGGATTATGTACTATAGTAAAACCTTTATCTTTACA
>JAENWY010000222.1 GCA_016649775.1 Spirochaetaceae bacterium | reverse complement strand
GTTCCGATTGTGAATAAAAGTACCTTTTCAAAACACGCGATATTAGTACCTACAATTAATGAACAGAAACAAATTGGAGACTGTTTTAAAAATTTAGATAACCTTATCACCCTTCATCAACGTGAGTTAGAAAAACTAAAGAAAATAAAAAAATCTATGCTTGAGAAAATGTTTGTATAATTAAAAAAGAGGTAATTTTATATGGTATTTAAAGAAGAATCAACTTTTGAAGAGGCTTTAATAAAAGCACTAGTTCAAAAGGGATGGGAATCTAATATTTTACAATATCCTTCTGAAAAGGATTTATTAATAAACTGGGCTAATATTCTTTTTGAGAATAATAGAGGCATTGATCGATTAAATGATTTTCCACTAACTGATGGAGAAATGCAACAAATTATTGAACAAATAATATCTTTGAGAACACCTCTTAAGTTAAATGGATTTATTAATGGAAGAACAATTTCTATTACTCGTGATAACCCAAATGACGAAATACATTTTGGAAAAGAAATAAGTCTTAAAATTTATGATAGAGCAGAGATTGCAGCTGGTTCAAGTCGTTATCAAATTGCACAACAACCTTTATATAATAAAAAATCAAAAATTCTAAATAATCGTCGTGGTGATATAACTCTTTTAATTAATGGAATGCCTTTAATTCACATTGAATTAAAAAGAAGTGGCGTATCTGTAAGTCAAGCTTGTCAACAAATTAAAAAATATTCTCATGAGGGTGTTTTTACAGATCTTTTTTCTCTTGTTCAAATTTTTGTAGCAATGGAACCTAATGAAACTGTTTATTTCGCTAATCCAGGACCTGAAGGTAAATTTAATGAGAATTATTATTTCCATTGGGCTGACTTCAATAATGAGCCATACCATAATTGGACAGATTTATCTTCTACATTATTATCTATACCAATGGCTCATCAATTAATTGGTTATTATACTGTTGCTGATGCTTCAGATGGTGTCTTAAAAGTAATGAGAAGTTATCAATATTATGCAGCTAATGCAATATCTGACCGTGTAGCCAAGAATCATTGGGATGAATGTAATCAACTTGGTGGCTTTATTTGGCATACAACCGGTTCAGGTAAAACAATGACTAGTTTTAAATCTGCCCAGCTTATTGCTAATTCTCAAGATGCTGATAAAGTTATTTTCTTAATGGACAGAATAGAACTAGGTACTCAATCATTAAAAGAATATCGTGCCTTTGCAGATGATAATGAAGATGTACAAGCAACAGAAAATACTAATGTCTTAGTCTCTAAATTAAAAAGTAATTCTCTCATTGATACATTAATAGTTACCTCAATTCAAAAAATGAGTAATATTAAAAATGAAGAAAATAGTTTTAATGATAGAGATATTGAGATTATGAGTTCAAAAAGAATTGTATTTATTGTTGATGAAGCTCATCGTTCAACATTTGGGGATATGCTAGTAACAATCAAAAATACATTTAATAATGCTCTTTTTTTTGGCTTTACAGGAACACCAATTCAAAATGAAAATCAAAAAAGATTAAGCACTACTTCATCAATTTTTGGAAATGAATTACACCGCTACAGTATAGCTGATGGAATTCGTGACAAGAATGTACTTGGTTTTGATCCATACAAAATACTAACATATAAAGATAATGATTTAAGAGAGTGTGTCGCTTTAATGAAAGCAAAAACAAAATCACAAGAAATTGCAATTTCTGACCCTAGTAGAAGTTCTATTTATTATAAATATATGGATTCATCTCAAGTTAAGATGGCAGGATATACTTCAAATGATGGAAATTATATAAAAGGAATTGAAGATTATTTAGGAACTTCACAATATAAAAGAAAAAAGCATCAAAATAAGGTCGTGGAAGATATTTTACACAACTGGACCCGATTAAGTCATAATGGAAAATTTCATGCTATTTTTGCAACTAGTAGCATTAATGAAGCAATTATCTATTATAAATTGATAAAAAAAGAAAATCCAGAATTGAAAATAACAGCCTTATTTGATCCGTCTATTGATAACATAGATGGTCAAATATACAAAGAAGACGGACTTGTTGAAATCCTTAGTGATTATAACAAATTATATAATCAAGATTTTTCAATGGCAACTCATAATAAATTTAAAAGAGATATTGCTTCACGTTTAGCCCACAAAGAGCCTTATTTAAGAATTGAAAACGCTCAGGATAAACAAATTGATTTGTTAATAGTAGTAGATCAGATGCTTACAGGTTTTGATTCTAAATGGATAAATACTTTGTATTTGGACAAACTTTTAGAATATGAAAATATTATCCAAGCTTTTTCAAGAACAAATAGACTATTTGATGAAGAAAAACCCTTTGGTACAATAAGATATTATAGAAAACCTCATACTATGGAACAAAATATTGAAAAAGCTGTAAAATTATATTCAGGTGATAAACCTCTAGAACTGTTTGCTCAAAAACTTGATTATCATTTACAACAAATGAATGAAGTATATAAAAAAATTGAAGACCTATTTAAAAGAGCTGGAGTTAAAAACTTTGAAAAACTACCTGATGATTTATCAGAAAGAAAAGAATTCTCAAAATTATTTTCAAAATTTAATGCTCACTTAGAAGCCTCTAAAATTCAAGGATTTAATTGGTCTATCGAAGAATATAGTTTTAGCGAACCAAATAATTTTATAATAAAAGTCCTATTTAATGAAATGAATTATTTAATATTAGCTCAAAGATATAAAGAACTATTTCATGAGGTCGAAGGAAAAGATGATGTTCCTTTTGATGTTGAAGGATATTTAATTGAAATAGATACTGCGGTAATAAATGCAGATTATCTAAATACTAGATTTGAAAAATATTTAAAAGTATTGAATGACGAAGGAATTGATGATGATAAAAGACAAAGTATTTTAAATGAACTCTATAGCTCCTTTGCAACTCTTTCTCAAGATGATCAAAAATTTGCAAATATATTTTTACATGATGTTCAAAGTGGTAATGTTAAATTAGATGATAGTAAGTCTTTTAGAGATTATATTGTTGAATATCAATTTAATTCACGAAATGATAAAATTCATAAATTGTCTCAAACATTTGGTTTAGATGAAGAAAAACTTAGAGTTATTATGGAGTCATCTGTAAATATTTCTAATCTAAATGATTGTGGAAGATTTGATTCATTAAAAGATTCTGTTGATTTAAGTAAAGCTCAAGAATATTTTGAAAAAAGCGAAAATAAAAAATGGCCTAACGGTATGGTTAATGTTAAAGTTCGAAATTTATTAAAGGATTTTATTATTAAAGGTGGTTATGAATTAGACTATGCATAGTTCTTAAATTTGATTATCAATCATTTTTTGTCACTTAATTGACTCAACATTTCAAAATGGATATCAAAATAGCTTTTCTTTTCTAAGATTTTTGAATAAAATTAATTAGATTAGAAAAGCTATTAAAGATATCTCATAAATATTTAATCTATTATCTTTCATCAGTGTAAAAGAAAGGAGGAAATATGTTAAATTCAATTAATCAAAATGAATTATTTCATATATATTACACACAATGGATTAGTATATATAAAGAAGGTGCCATAAGAAAAGTAACAATGGATAAATACCGCCAAACAGAAATTTGGCTAAAGAAATTAATCCCAGATCTTAGAATTTGTGATTTAAATCGCTTAATTTATCAAAAATTACTTAACGATTATGCAGAATTTCATGAACGACAAACAACAATGGACTTTCATCATCAATTGAAAGCTTCAATTTTGGATGCTGTTGATGAAGGTTTTATAGATAGAGAT
>JAENWY010000337.1 GCA_016649775.1 Spirochaetaceae bacterium | reverse complement strand
GACAGTATAATAAAAGAGCTTAAAAATGATAACTTAGCAATATTTGGGGGTGCTGGATTATCACGAAGCTCAGGATACGTTGATTGGGCTACATTATTAAGCGGAATGGCTTCTAAGTTAGGGTTAACTATAGACAAAGGAACTGATTTAGTTTCATTAGCTCAATACTATAGTAATGAAAATGGACGGCAAGGGCTAAATGAAGCTATAATAGAGCAATTTGATAAAAATGCTGAAGAGAATAGTACTTTAAATATATTAGCAAGTTTACCAATTAGTGTATATTGGACTACAAATTATGATTCTTTAATTGAGGACACTTTACAAAAAAATAAAAAAAAGACTGATATAAAGATCGACCAAAGCCAATTAAAGTATTTTAAAATTAATAGGGATGTCGTAATATACAAAATGCATGGAGATAAGGATCACCCTGACAATGCTGTTATTACGAGAGATGACTATGAGTCATATAATAAGACAAGACCATTATTTACAACAAATTTAAAAGGTCAACTTATTGAAAAAACCTTTTTATTTATCGGATTTAGTTTTGAGGATCCGAATTTAGAACAAATTTTTAGGAGAGTACGTACAGATCTTATTACTAATGCACCTAAGAACCATTACTGCTTTTTTAAAGAAATAGACAAAGAACTGTATTTAAATAAAGAAGGCATATATGATGATTTTAAGTATACAGAAGATAAAATAAATCAGGCTCTAAGAATTAAGGATTTAAAAAGATATGGAATAAACACACTGCTTGTTGATGCATATGAGGATATAACTAAGATTTTAGAGAGAATACATACAAAATATAAACTTGGTAATATTTTCATATCAGGTAGTGCTGAAGAATACGGAGACTTTAAAAAAGAAGATGCACAGGAATTAATGCACAACCTTTCTAAACGTTTAATAAAGAATGACTATGATATTATAACAGGTTTTGGAGTAGGGGTAGGAAGTTTTGTTATTAATGGTGTACTAGATGAAATATATTCTAAAGGAAATGATATAGAAGATAGACTTATTATGAGACCTTTCCCACAAAAGAGTTCAGGTGGTAAAGTTTTAAAACAATTATGGACTGACTATAGGAAAAATATGATTTCATTAGCGGGAATATCAATATTTATGTTTGGTAATAAGACAGATTCAACTGGTAAGATTGTTGAGGCTAATGGAATGATTGAGGAATTCAATATTGCAAAAGAACAAGGTTTATTTATAATACCAATAGCTACTACTGGATATGTAAGCAGAATAATTATGGATGAAATAAAAAATGATTTAAGTAAATATTGGTATTTAAAAGGATCAATATCCATTTTAGAAAATGAAAAAGACAATGATAAAATAATAAATGAAGTTATTAAAATAATTAACAGGCTAAGGATTGATCTATAATGGCAAAGAAAGTTTTTTTAGTTTTAAATTTAAAGATGATAATTGGAGAGCATCAGAAGTAAGAAGTATTGGTAAGATTGCAGGAAATACAATAGAGATAAATTATATAATCGAAAGGAGAATAAATTATGTCAAAAAGACAAGTTTTTTTCAGCTTTGAATATTTAAAGGATAATTGGAGGGCGTCACAGGTAAGAAACATGGAAAAGGTAGATAGTAGCTCTACTTTTTCCGATAATTCATGGGAAGAAGTAAAAGAAAAAACTGATAAAAAAATTAAAGAATGGATTGATGATCAATTACAAAAGCGTTCTTGTCTAATCGTTTTAATTGGATCAACAACCTCTGGTCGAAAATGGATAAATTATGAAATAGAAAAAGCATATGAACTAAATAAGGGGATTGTAGGTATATATGTAAATAAAATGGAAGGTAAAGATGGCAAACAAATGACTAAGGGTAGTAATCCTTTTTACAATATTTTTTCATCAGAAAATAAGAGACTATCAAATTATGTTACTTGCTATGAATCTGAACACTTAACAAGCAAAAAGGTATATAGCGATATAAGTGAAAATAT
>JAENWY010000365.1 GCA_016649775.1 Spirochaetaceae bacterium | reverse complement strand
ACTGTCTTTTTCAAATATGTTGTTATTAAAAATACTAGTTGAGGAATAGAGTAGTTTAATTAGATTTTCACTTATATAATTCTTTGAAACTTTAGCAATTAATGGATGAAATTCTATTGAATCAATTCCACTCTTTGAAGCTTTTGTGATTTCCTTTATTTCCGTTGGTGTAGAATTTCTTGCAGCACAGGCACTTAGGAAAGGTTCAATTTCTAAAAGTAGTTGTAATATGTCCTTTGAAATCTTCTTATCATCTTTTTCAAATCTTAAACCAAGAGGATCTCTATCAGAAGGAATTGGCTCAAGAATAAAAGTACCAGAGCCCTGTCATACTTCTAAAGCACCTCTTAATAATAGTCTAATAGTTGCCTCTCGTAAGCTACTTCGACCAACTGAAAAAGTTTTTGAAAGGGTCGCTTCATTTTGGAGATTATCTTAAACTTCGAACTTATTATCTTTTATATATTGTAACAATTCTTCTTCTACCCTTGTGGATAGAGGAACTGTATGTGTATTTTTTGTATTGGGTGGCATATTTATTACTAAAATAGTAAAGACGCAAATTTAAATCAAATTCCTATTCAATTATAGAGAGTGAATAAATACTTGACAATATGGAAAAATAAATTTATTAGTGAATGCCAATTGTAATGATAATGGTATGTGATAGGAAATTAAATTAAATTATTTAGTTTTGCCATAAAATAAGCACAAATACTTTTTGTATCAATTATTATTTTTTCTTTTATCATTTCTTCAAATTTAGAAGTATGAATCCATTCAATGTTTATGAATTCATCATCATCTAAATCCATCTCATCTTTAATCAGATTTCTTGCAAAAAACATTTCTAATTTTTCATCAAGAATTCCTGCAGAAGGATAAGTTTTTCCTAAATAAGAAATATCTTTTGCAATATAACCCGTTTCTTCTCTAAGTTCTCTTTTTGCTGCATCAATATCACTTTCAAGAGGATCTTTATCTGTTTTACCAGCCGGAATCTCTTTTGTTATCATTTTGATTGAATTACGGTATTGATTAACAATTGCAATTTCATTTTTTTCATTAATAGCTAATATAGCAACACCACCTGGGTGGCTAAGATAGGTTCTCTCTTTTATGTTGCCATTTGGCATAATTACTGTATCTTTGTTTAATGAAAAACCATCAAACTTAAAAATCACCTTAGACTCTACTAATTTTTCGATTAATTTCATATATTTTAGTTATCCTTATCTATTTGCTTTAGCACTAATACTCTCAATTGGAAATTTAATAATAGTAGTATTATCTACTGCAGATATAATTATTTTCTGATTCATCTCTGAGTTATTAGATGGTGTAAAAATTTCACATAACTTATTCAATATTGCAACTTTTTCTTCTTTATTTTCAATAAAAGTCGCATGCGAAGATATTACTACAGATTCGTAAGCTGTAGTATATTTGTTTTCAATTATATCTGATTTTATTATAGAGGTTATGCACACATTATTGTTTTTTTTAAGAATATCAATTTTTTGACCTTCTTTAGCACAGTGAATATAAATATTTTTGTCAAAATAAATAGGATTAACAATAACTGCGTAGGGCTCTGCTTTTTCAATATCATACATAGAAATAGTTATTTCTTTTGCCTTTGATATTAATTCATAAGCTTCAACTTCACTAAGTTTCCTCTTAATCTTTCTCATTTCTACCATAATTTAATTCCTTGTT
>JAENWY010000010.1 GCA_016649775.1 Spirochaetaceae bacterium | reverse complement strand
TTTATCCAAATATAAATAATCATCTTCACACATGAGTATATGTTTCATTTTAGCAACAACTCTATCACTAGTATTGAACATACCAGTTCCTTCCCATTTAGCAACGCCACCTTTACCATCTGGAATAACTTCAGCGACAAGTTTTTCCATATTAAGAGCTACAACTTTCCATTTTTTTCCAGTTAAAACTATTCTTTCTCCCAATTTTAATTCTTTACCCACTGTTCCAAGTACTTTATCTTGGCATCGAATTGTTATCTCTGAAACACTCATAAATACAGAGTAAAAATCATAAAAAGATGTAAGGCTTTCGCCTTTTTCTCCTAGGTTAATCGTATCATCTTCCATTTTTTCAAGTAAATTATTTTCCATAGCACTGATGACTAATTCTCTATATTCACTTTGACTCATATCGCTTAGAACAGGAATAGTTAATATACGTCTAGCCAGTTCTGATGATTTGAGAGCACCAAGACTTTTAATAGTACTAAGTGTTTGATGAAGTGCAAAAGAGTAATTTGGACCAGTATCTAATATTGGTTCCAACCATTTTTCTCTTAACTGTAGTTCAATAATTGCTATTGTTTTTATTAAATCCACAGGGAGATATGCTGCAGATTTTTTAAAAAGAGAATCTCTTCTTTTTAATACAAAGGCCATGGCTCTACCTTGTCCTTTACGTCCCGTTCTACCTAAGCGTTGCACAAAGGAAGAGGCACTAAATACAGATCCCTCTTGTACAATTAAATCCAATTTACCAACATCAATTCCTAATTCAAGAGTAACCGTTGCCCCAACACATACATTATTAGAACTAGTCTTTAAAGCCTCTTCAGCTTCTCCCCTTTGTAATCTATCAAGAGAACCATGATGAGCATATACCTCCAGATGAGAGTTTCTAGCTTCAACCATATCTCTTAATCCTGCAACGGTAGCCTCTACTTCTTTTCTGGTATTTGCAAATATGATACTTCTCTTATTTGATACAAGATTATATATAGTTCCTAAGATAGGTTGATCCATTTGCAGAACACCAACATCAGCATCTTCATCTATATATTTTACTTCTTTAACTGTTAATGAAAGTGGACTAGGGTTACCTTGTGCTACGCAAACACTACAAGGCAGTCCATTACCGGCACTTAGATAAACAGCTGCACTTTTATAATCATTTAGAGTTGCACTCAATCCAATATGACGAGTGGGACGTCCAATAATACTCTCTATTCGAGCTATTAAACTATTTACTTGAAAACCTCTTTCTTCTCCCATAAATGCATGAATTTCATCAATTATAATATATCGAAGATCTCCAAAGATCTTTCTTAGGCCCTCTCCCTGTCTCATAACAAGAGCTTCTAGGCTCTCAGGAGTAATTTGAATTATTCCTTTAGGATTGGCTAATATTTTCTTTTTTGGAGTTTGAAGACTATGTCCATGCCATCTAACAACGGGTATATCCTCTTCATTTAAAAGCAGATCTAATCGTTCAAACTGGTCATTAATTAACGCAATAAGAGGACTTATATAAATAACACCTATGGTCGAGGATGGTCTATTATATAAATCAGTTAATATGGGAAAGAAGGCCGCTTCTGTTTTACCACTAGCAGTAGAAGAAGATAGTAAAACATTATTGCGAGTATCTAAGATAGCAGGAATTGCTTTATTTTGAATATCAGTTAATTCCTGCCACTTATTTTTATAAATATAATCTTGTATATATGGAGCTAATTTTGAAAAATTATCCATATTATTTATAATACAAAGGTAGTGAATTCATCATCAATACTATCTTCTCTTAAGCTCTTTGTATAAGAGAACCCTTTATTGTTTAATATTGATTCAACACTACTATCTGGATTTTGAAGTAATAGATTCATTACTTCAATAAAGTCTCTAATAATTTCTCTAGGAGTTAATTTTTCATTTGCACCAACTCTAGATAATTCACTAGTTAGAAATTGTTTAATATCATTTTCATTAATTGTATTTTTGCCAAATAATGAAGCATGTAATTCAGATAATCTTTCAAGCAAAACAAATAATTCTGAATCATTTAGTTTTTTAATAGTCAGTATTGGTGATAATAAATCTTTCATTTCACTAGAAGCAAAACTGCCCTTGTCTAATCTAGATCTAAGAGCTTCATAACTAAATACTCCACGTCTATCATCTTCTAGACTACGAGGAGTTGCCCCCATAATTATACCTAAGTTATGAGCCTTTCCTTGAAGAGTATCATTATAAAGCATTAAGAGTTTTTCAAAGTTATTTTGTCTTGCTATTTTATTTGATATTTTTGAGAGATTAATCATTTCATCACAAAGAATTAATACACCTTTATATCCAGCTTGAACAGAAAAGGATGTAATTAATTTTATATAATCATACCAATCACTATCTGTAATAATGATTGAAATGCCTAAGTCATTTTTAGCTTCTCTTTTAAGGTTATATTCACCTCTAAGCCATTTCAATACATTATCTTTCTTCTCGCTATCGCCATCTTCATAGCTTAAATAATAATTCTCAAGTAATTTCCCAAATTCAAAGCCATGAACCATATCTCTTATAGAAGAACAACTTTCATATATTCTATCGAGAATATAGTCTTTTTTTCCTTCTTCACTGATTTTATTAGTCCTAGCTTCAAGATAGAAGTTATTAATCCACTTATCTAAAATTAGAGAAAGTGCACCGCCATTAGGACAAGATTGAGTACTCATGTTCTTTATAAGTTCTCTATAAAGATTAAGACCTTCATTCTTTGAGCCTGTAAGTTTTCTATTGGGAGCTAAATCTGCATCAAGAACAACAAAACCTTTTTTAGTAACATGAGATCTAATAATAGAAAATAAAAAACTTTTACCACTACCAAATTCACCAACAATAAAACGAAATGTCGAACCACCCTCTTCCAAGATTTCAATATCATGGAGGATTGCTTCTAATTCATCGGTTCTTCCAACAGCAATATATTCTGCACCTTCTCTAGGTACAACACCACCTCTTAAGGCGTTCATTAAACTATTTGAAATTCTTTTTGGTGGTAATTTAGCCATATTGTATCCTCTACTGTTTCTTTTATTTATATAAATTCGAATGCATTAATTATTTGTTTATTCCAGTTAAATATAGCAAAATACTAAGGATTAAAACAAGTAAACATGAAATATATTTTATTCTCTATTATTTGTATAATAATTTTTAGAAGGATTGCTTAAAGAAAAGGAGCTTATTAATAAGCTCCTTTTATGTCATAATTGTGAAACTATGATTTATTCTTCTGAGATTACACTTACTGGGCAAACATCAGCACATGATCCACAAGATATACATGCGTCTGCATCAATTACATATGCATCTGCACCTTCAGAAATTGCGTCAACTGGACATTCGCCAGCACAAGTACCACAAGAAATACAACCTTCACCAATTTTATAAGCCATAATAATGCTCCTACTTTTAATAATATTTATGCAGAGATAGTAGCACTAATTAAATTACAAGTCAATAAATAGTTAAAATATTTATTATTTTTTCACTTTTTTAATTACTTGCAGTAAAACAAATTAAATATAGAAAAAAGTTTACATGTACTAACAAAAATTCTATTAAAAGATTCCTTGCATAAACCTTTTGATATTGATAGATATTTTTTTACTTGTTAAACTTCAAACTATTTAAAAAAATTTATTACAAACTAGAGTTTTTTTTCAAAATGACATTAACCCATAACTCATCATCTCTATTTTCTCTTTTATCTTGAGAAATATACAACTCAAGAATACTAAAGAAAGGTAGATCCTTAATAAATTTATTAAAGGATACTTCATTAAAACATGTAAATATTCTATTTCCAGATTTAAAATCTTGAGATCTACATTTAAATGAACAAAAAAACAACCCGTCCACCTTTAAAGCAGAATAAAGATTCTTAAAAGCTACTGGCAGGTCTTTTCTACTAACATGTAACAAAGAAGCAGAGGCCCATACTGCATTAAATTGATTTTCATAGCTAATGTCTAAAAAGTTATTTTTATCAACTTTTATTCCTGTCTTAGCAGAAGCAAAGTCTACCATTGATTGAGAATTATCAAAGGCTGATACCTTAAAATCTTCTTTTAAAAAGTATAAAGAATCCCTTCCTGGACCACATCCAGCATCTAAAATAGAATCTCCAGGTTCTAAATATTTTAAAAAAATTTTATAGCTTTCACTCATGTCACAGTAAAAGGTATTTTTGATGTATAATTCTGTATTTTCATCATAATAGTCACTCATAAAAAAATTACCTTCTTTATCTACTTATTAATAAATTCAATTATTTTATTTGTAGTTATTTCTTATTGTTTATATTGTGTAATAGTAGCAATTCGATCATCTTTTTGTTTACCATAATTACCAAAATAGGCATGGATGGGTACCACCTATTATTTCAAATTTATTTAAAACATTATCTAAAACAGATTGATCTAAAACTTTATCAAAAGATCCAGATAGGCAAAGAGTTTCAATAGGTAAATCATTTAAAGGATAAGAAGCTAGTAGTATTAATCCATTAAGTTTTAAATAATTATCTTTTGCATAACTACTTGCCATAGCACCACCTAAAGAATGCCCTCATAAATACCATTTATTAATATTAATATTATCCTCTATTATTTTTGTTGCAACATTTATATTAAATACAGCTAAATTGAATGGAATTTTTTCTAGATAACAAGTTATTCCTTCTTCTGAAATTCTTTCTAATAAAGGAAGATAAGCTTTTACTTCTACTTTTCCTCCTGGATAGAAGATTAAGCCAATATCTTTGCTATTGTGTAGTGTAATAATTGTAATATTATTTTTAATTTGAATCTTAGTACTATTTACAAATAACTCATCAAAACTCTTTTCGATGCTAGTACCACTCATATATGAACAACAAAATGCTAACATGTGAACAAAATAAAGGACAACTTTCTACTAGGTATTTGCGAGTAGAATATGATTACTATAGGTTTTGTTTTCATCCTTTCATTTATTTCTCACTAATATAAAAAGTATAAAGAATCAATAAAATATTCAATTGAATATTTGTATAATAGCTAATAAAAGTAATTTATTATAGAACTTTACAATTACACCTCTCTTAGACTTCCTATCATTTAAAGACCTCATTTTGTAGATATCTTATAACCACCATAAATTTATATTTTATTTATCTAGCTTTTTTATTTACTTCTGATGTTTTCATCAGTTTAATTCTTTTCACTTTTAGACAATTGTTTTACCCTGTTTTGGTTAATTTAATATAAATTAGTCCAAAGATTTATTGAATTATTATTCCCACATTTTAGGTTTATCTCTGGCCTAGTTTTTAACTAAATTGTTTATTTAAGTTTATCTTTCTATTTATAGCTTTTTTGTCCAGTAATCTCAATTACAGTTGATTGATAGAGCAATCGAATAATGATAATGCTCTTTTCTTTAAATAATTCTAATTTTAACAATAATATGTAAAGTCTACTTGACATAATGTAAAGCTTGCTTTACATTAAAGCTATGAGAACAGAAATATTAAAATACAGAAGAATGAAAGGTCTTTCACAACAGCAATTAGCTGATGATGTTGGAGTATCGAGACAAACCATTGTTTCCCTAGAAAAAGAACGTTATGTAGCATCACTGACGCTAGCCTATAAAATTTCTAAATATTTTGGGTATTCAATTGAAGAGATCTTTCACATGGAGGAAGAGTAATGTTATTTAAAACTGCCAAAAATTTTGAAGAATTTAAAGAAAATGAAAAATTAGCAAGAATTTTAATTTTTGTATTATCGGTTATTGCACTTATAGGAATTTATCTATGCTTTAGATTGGATAAAAATTCTTATCAATCAGGTTTCTTTACGGGTATATTCTCAGCAATGGTATTTTACTTGATTAAGTTATTTAGATTATCAAAGAATGAGTCTAAATTGAAAGCTGAATTTATTAAAACATATGATGAAAGAAATATTTTAATACAGCAACAAGCTTCTCAAAAAACAGTTTCAATTTCTATTATTGGTATCGGTATGGCTAGTTTAATAAGTAGCATATTCAACATGCAAATAGCCCTTACATTAGGTTTAACCTGTGTATCAATAGCTTTGGTTTTCTTTATTACCATAGCATTGGTTAAAAAAAGGCTCTAATTAGAAAAGTTAATGTAACAAAATTGATTCAAAAACATTTAATATATATAATTTTAAATCCTTACCAGCTTTAAAAAGCTAGTTACTCTTTTTTTAGATATACATAATTATACAAAAAAAATTTGGAAGTATCACTCCAGGACAGTTGGCATTGCCATTTATAAAAATCAAATCTAATTACTGGTTTCTGCTATACAAAATCTAATTACCATTAATGTAAAAATATAATGAATCTAAAAGATATTCAATTGAATATTTGTAGGATAGTTTATAAATATAATTTTTTATAAAACTTAATGTTTTTTTATCCTCTTTATAACCTTCTAGTAATTTTAAGAATCGATTCTTTTCACTTTTACTAGCTATTTTCTTAAAATAACCCCATAAATGTTGAATCGTATTGACTTGAGAATTTTTAGTGACTCCTGAATCAAGAGAAGATTCAATTAAGCTATAAAACTTTATTACATCAGGATTTGATTTATTTTTCAAAAGAGTTCTTATTTCTTGATAAGTTTTTGAAGAATTACCGAGCACATGATATTTATATTTAGCCCATTCTCTCTCCAAGTATATAACTCTAAGATTCTCCATAATGAGCAGATTACATTTTATTGCTGAAAGATTTTTATCTTTTACCTCTAACATAATATCAATATTCTTATTTTTTATATTATTATAAAATTCAAGAAAGGTAGATGCTTTTATATATTGACTGTGAGCCCCATTTTTATAATTATTGGCGCTTTGAGAATAATGAATTTTCTGTTTTCCATCTATTTCTTTCCAGGTTTTATTACAGATTTCAATCCACTCAAATTGACTTAAATTATTATCTAAAGGTGGATTTAATTCATGATGAAGATTATCAAAGACTACTGGAATATTAGTTACTTTAAAAATAGATAGAACATCCTCAATGTTGTAAGATTTATCATCATTTTCGATGATTAATCTATTTTTTATTGATTGGTCCAAAGTATTATAGTTACCAATGAACCTCTCCATTGATAAGTTTTTATCATTGTAAACACCACCTATATGCAAAACAATTTTACTCGAATAATCACAGGTTAATGCATCTAAAAATCTTGCATGATATCTAAGATCTTCAATTGATTTTTCTACAACGGAATCATGAATAGAGTTAATTACTGTATATTGTCCAGGATGCATGGAAACTCTAATGTTGTTTTCTTTTATTAAAGTACCAAGAGTTTTTAATCTTTCCTCATAAATTTCATACCAAAGAATATCATTTATAGGGTGAGATGCTAGAGGAATTATATCTGAACTAATTCTAAAAACTTTAATGTCATTTTTCACATTATAATTAATAATCTGTTCTAGAGCATTTAAATTATTATCAATTATTAAGAGAAATTTTTCTTTACTAAAGTTCTTTAAGTAAAGCGTAGATAATTTCGTATTGTTACTTCCAAGATGAATACAGGCATATCCAATTGACATTATAGTTGCCTCCTTATGACTAATTAAATAGTTAATCCATTGTTAGATGAAATTTTAATGAATTTGCTATATTTTACTTTTTGAACAAAAGGGACATATTTCTGGCCTTTTGAGGTTCAATCTTGTAATTATCAACTATACTCTCAAATTTCTTTTTAATAATTTTTTCTTTATAGTCGTTATAAAATTCATCTTTAATGATAGAAAAGAAATATGTATATGTGTTAAGATTATTCATGAGGTAAGCCTCTTTTATTTTTATTTAATTGATTAAAATAATACATGAGTCTTACCGCTTTGTATATAAAAAGATCTATTTTACCAGTCAATCGTTACTGTTATATAATTAACTATTCCCCTCTGTAAGTTTTAGAGCCGTTTTTTTACAGTAGATAGGTAATTAATGGAGTATTTATTATGTGTAAAAAAACTATTGCATATTTATGCAATGTTGGCATTGACAAAAAGTTTCAGGTTAAGTATCATAGTCTCGGAAATCGGGGGAGCCTAGTCGCTGAGAAAACTCATGGAGTTTGACCCTTTTTACCTGATTCGGATTATGCCGACGTAGGGAGATTGTATGTACGAATTTATCGCCCTTCTATTTTTTGTGAATAGTAGGGATTTTTTTGCGTTTTTATATAATTTCATCACAACAACTTTTTATTTGGAGATAAAAAATGGAAGCAAGTGTAGCAATTCAATTATTGCCAGAATCATTAGATAGTAATGAAATTATTAGAGTCGTAGATAAGGTTATTGCTTATATCAAAAGCACCGGTTTAAGTTACTTTGTGGGACCCTGTGAAACCGCAATCGAGGGTGATTTCGATAAATTATTCGATGTGTTGAAAGAGTGCCATAGAATAGCAATACAAGCTGGAACTCCTGGTGTATCCTCGTATATAAAGGTTACCTATCATCCGAAAGGGGAAGTATTGACCATTGCAAAAAAAGTTACAAAACATCACAAATAAACTTATTCCTCTCGGTACGATACTTTTATTTATCGGGATATGGGCATTTATTTGTGCAAAAGGGCTCGTTCCCTCATTTATGTTGCCCTCTCCCAGTGATGTGCTTCGTGCTTTTATTGGAGATTTTGCACTGCTTATGAATCATGCACGTGTAACGCTAGTAGAAGCATTTTGGGGTCTTCTTGGAGGGATTACCATCGGTTTTATTGTTTCAATTTTAATGGATCAATTCAATTTTGCCTATCGGGGATTTTATCCACTGGTAGTCATTACACAAACAATCCCAACCATAGCCATTGCACCGCTTTTGGTTTTATGGATGGGATATGGAATGTGGCCAAAAGTTGTGTTAGTCATTATTACAACTTTTTTCCCGATTACCATAGGTTTGCTTGATGGCTTTAAGTCAGCAGACCCCGATATGATAGATTTAATGCGTTCTATGGGAGCAAATAAAATACAAGTATTTCGCTACATTAAACTTCCAGGATCTCTGACGAACTTCTTTTCTAGTTTGCGTATTTCCGTGACCTACTCAATTGTCGGTGCGGTTATTTCAGAGTGGCTAGGGGGGTTTAATGGCCTTGGTGTGTATATGATCAGAGTAAAAAAATCATATGCATTTGATAAAATGTTTGCGGTGATTTTATTGATTTCTGCCTTGAGTTTACTTTTAATGAAACTGGTGGATTTACTTAAATACACAACAATGAAATGGGAACGAACAAAAAAATAAAGAGAAGAAAAATGAAAAAATTATTAAGATTACTCGTACTATTGATGATGCTCACCATGATGGTGTCATGTGTAAAAAAAGAGAATGTACAAACAACAGATCTTGCAAATATAACCGTTTTGCTGGATTGGGCGCCAAATACCAATCATACTGGTTTGTATGTTGCACAGCAAAAAGGATATTACACAGATGAAGGACTTGATGTACGTATCGCTCAGCCCAGTGAAGGTGGAACAGAAATGCTTGTGGCAAGTGGAAAGGCTCAGTTCGGTGTCAGTTTCCAAGATTCACTCGTTCCAGCCTTTTTGGGAAATGATAAGCTTCCAGTGACGGCAATCGCCGCTCTGATTCAACATAACACATCTGGTCTCTTATCTCTCAAAGAAAAAGGAATTGATAGGCCTATGAAATTGGAAGGGTATAAATATGCCACATGGGATATGGATATAGAAAAAGCAATAATCAAGAAAGTCATGGAAACTGATGGTGGTGATTATAGTAAACTTAAGTTGATTCCAAGTACAGTAGCGGATGCCGTATCGGCAATTCAGACTCATGTCGATTGTGTATGGGTTTACTATGCATGGGATAAGATACGCGCCGATATTGCGGGAGTTCAAACAAATTTCATTGATTTCAAAGACTACGGAAATGAATTGGACTACTACAATCCTGTTTTGATCGCTGGAAATGATTTCTTGAAAAATAATCCTGAACAAGCGAAGGCTTTTTTACGGGCAACAGAAAAGGGCTATCACTATGCAATGGAACATCCCGATGAAGCAGCGGTTCTTTTGACCAACACTGTTCCCGAATTAGACAAGACTCTTGTTACAAAGAGTCAAGAATGGCTTGCTAATCAATATCAAGCAGATGCTACCCATTGGGGCGAATTCGATGCTGATCGATGGAATGGCTTTTATAATTGGCTGTATAATGAAAAAGTCATTGATTCACCAATTCCAGAAGGCACTGGTTTTACTAATGATTATTTACCATTGGATTAAGGATAAATATGGCACTTTTAGAAGCAAAAAATTTAGCTCAATCATTTGAAGGACAAGAAATTATCTCCGATGTATCGATTGAGCTTGGTCCAAATGAAATAGTGTGTCTCATTGGAACAAGTGGCGTGGGAAAAACAACACTGTTTCAGATTTTGTCTGGCTTACACCAGCCAACTGCTGGTCATGTTGTGCTCGAAGGTCAGGACATAACTGGACAAGCTGGAAAAATCAGCTACATGTTGCAAAAAGACATGCTTCTGCCCTATCGCACCATCGAAGATAACATTGCATTACCCCTGATTATACAGGGGACACATAAGAAAGAGGCAAGGGTTCGAATCCAACCGTATTTTGAAGAATTTGGCTTAGAAGGAACACAAAAAAAGTATCCTTCACAGTTAAGTGGGGGAATGCGACAGAGAGCAGCTTTATTGCGAACCTATATGTTTTCTCATAAGGTAGTGTTACTTGATGAGCCTTTTTCGGCACTTGATGCTCTTACAAAGCACGAAATGCATACATGGTACTTAAAAATTATGGAGAAAATACAACTTTCAACACTCTTTGTATCCCATGATATTGATGAGGCTATTTATCTATCAAATCGAGTGCTGGTAATGGCTGGTACTCCGGGTACCATCATTAAAGAGATTCCCATTGTGCGAACAATGAAAAATCGCGATGAATTCGGTGTTTCTCCTCAATTTTTGGAGTATAAAAAACAATTGTTAGCGTTTTTGCGATAGAAAATCATTTCATAACTCAGGTTAATTCTATGGACTATTTTAATCTGAGTCTCTCTTTGTGTGTGTTTATCCCTAGAACGAATCAAGGTTTTTGTCAGTGCCTTGGTTCCTCTGTTTCCCATCCGTATCAAACCCTTAAACACACGCGTAATGAGCTTAAGTTGTGAACATTGATTAAAAACAACAAAGTGGTTACACCCTTATAGTAGTCCTATAAACAGTGAGCAAACTATGGCTTTTGATATAAAGAAAATAATTAAAATGGGTTTCAATACAAACGAAGATATAGTAAACCCATTAATCGAGTAGACAAACCTCTCACTATATACATACAAATGAAAGATAAACTGACTAAAAGCTATAGCAAAGAATTAATAGATGCTATTTATTTTGAATTCTACACAAAGAATATTTACTTACAAGCGCAATTGAACATTTCTATAGCTACATCAACTAAATCTCTAAAACTTCTTGTAAAATAAGGCTTTTTAATTGTAGAGAAAATTGGTAAAGAAGTAATCTATAAAAACACAGCTTTATTTAACCTGGTAGAAAATTTAGAACTTTAATATTCTACTTTAAATATCTACCTCTTAAATTCTTAAATATAATCTCCTGATAATCAACTACTACTATCAATAGAATACATGATTATATTAAATACTGATTATTCATATTATTTGCGAAGATAAGAAGTCATTAACTCCGCAAATTCTCTTATATTTTGCGGAGTTGGAAAAAGTATATTTACTAAGGTTTTATTATTTTTTTACTATTTTATACTAAAATCCATATATAAAATACTATTTATCTTTTAATTTACCAATATCTATGTTATATTAGTTCCATGGAGCGAAGTATGAAAACTATAGTACGATTATTAAGTCTGAAAATCAGTAATCTAAAAAATGTAAAAAATGGCGAATTAAAAACCTCTACCAATTTCGATTTTATGACAAAAGCTGATATTATCGGTATCTATGGTCAAAATGGTTCAGGTAAAACAGCAATGGTTGAATCTTTCAATTTATTACACACCTTGCTAGATAACAAGGAATTGCCTAAAGTAAAAGAATTCTTAATCTATTTTGGTGAAAAAAAATTAACTCTTGAATATGAATTTTTAGTTACAAATAATTTGGGAGAATATTATTTAAAATATAAAGTAGTTTGTATTAATGGAAAAGAAAGGCTATTAGTCAACTCTGAAGAATTATTCTATAAAAAAAATACTGAACGCACAGCTTATAAGAGATTCATATCAATAAATAAAAAAGTAGGAGCTTTTGGTAATTCCACGGAGTATATTAAAAAGGAAGATAAAATAGCTATAAAAGGAGCTATCGAGGTATTTCCTGAAGATAAAAGTTATATATTCAGTGATAAATTGTTTAAAAGTTATGCAAAGTTTTTAACAAAAGAACAAACAGCTCTATTTAACAATTTAACAAAAGATTTTTTTAATAATTTTCATGTAATTTCAGGCTTCCAAAATGGAATAGTTTTAGCAAATATGATAATGCCTATTGATATAATTGAAGAAGAATCAACTACTAATATTTTATATGAGTTAGATAGGTCTAATTTAATGAAAAAAGACAAATACAAGTACCTTGAAAAAACAATAATTGAAATAAATGAAGTTCTTTGTGTTTTAATACCTAATTTAAAAATTGAAATTAATAAAATTGGTTCCGAAACTTTGAATGACGGAGAGGAAGGTATTAGATATGAATTACTATCTGAAAAAAATAAGCTAAAACTTCCATTACGTTGTGAATCTTCTGGAGTTCTTAAACTAATATCAATTTTAAGTTCTCTGATAGCAGTAAATAATGACCCTAATACTTTAGTCATTATTGATGAATTAGATTCTAGTATATTTGAAGTATTACTTGGTCATATCATCTCAGCTATAAATCAAAATGGAAAGGGTCAATTAATCTTTACTTCTCACAATTTAAGAATATTAGAAGTTTTAAAAAGTAAACAACTATTTTTTACTACAACGAATGAAGATAAAAGATTTATAAAATTAAAAAATGTTAATGCAACTAATAATATAAGAGACATGTATATAAGAGCCCTTCAATTAGGAGGACAATCTCAAGAATTATATGATTATAAGGATGAATCAGATATAAAAAGGGCATTTGCATCTGTGGAGTTATTAGATGACTAAAAAAGTTGTAATAATAATAACTGAAGGTATATCTGATGAATATTTTTTAAAGAGTTTTTTAGATAGCAGGTATGAAACAAAAAAAATCAAATTTAAAGTTTATGATGGGGATGCTTTTGCTAATAGAGAAATTTCAGAGGAACCAATAAGAAATATAATTGGAAATTTTATTTTGCAAATAATGAATACTGAAAAATTTAAACCAAGCGATATATTAGCCGTTCTTCAATTAACGGATACTGATGGATGCATGATAGATAATGCCAATATTATAATCAAGGTTAAACAAGTACCTAAAACCTTCTACAGTTTAGATAATATTATTGTAAATAGCCTTCATCAAAAAAATAATATCATATCAAGAAATCAAATAAAAAAAAGAAAAACAGAAAAGATGGTAAAATTAAAAAAAGTCTGTCGTTATAGCTATTTTTATCAAATTTATTATTTTTCTAGAAACATAGAACTTGTTTTTCTAAATGATTTAAATCCAATTAAAGAAGATAAGTCAAAAAATGCGTTACGTTTTTCTAAAAAAAATAAGGAACAATATCCTGAAATAATTAAAGATAACACCCCTCCCTTAGTCAGTAAAACCTATGAGGAACGATATAGTGAAAGTTGGTCTTTTATTAAAGAAGGAGTAAATTCTTTACACCAATATTCTACTTTTGCTTTGTTATTAGAATATCTAGATTCATTAATCTAATTTTCCAATTTCCACTATTTATATATAAGATAATTTAATATTAAGCTTTTTATTTTATAGTAAATTCAAATCTAGTATCAAGATTAAGTGTTTTACAATATTAATCTAGACTTTTTAATTTATTAAAATCACTAATAAAAATAAGGCCCTTAGTAAACAGATTTCAGTTTTCTAAGAACCCTAAGTCTAAAATATTATCAATATTAGCATTATAAGTTATAACTTGCTTTTTTATCTGATATATCCCAATTTTGCATCAAAATCACCATCAAGAGGATATACTGGACTCTTCATTTTACAGAAGGTAATCTTTTAAATAATTCATCTGAGGAACCATTACAGATCTTTTAGCGATGGCTCTAATTTCAGGTTCAAGATATCCAAGTTTTACTATTATTACTTTTGCTTCACTTGGTTTAATACCTACTGCTTCTAACATTTTTGGATCATAACAGCCTACATGCTTATTTGTTACAAGAACATCAATACCTGATACATCAAGTAAAACAATATCACAATCTTCTACTGCTGAGTTATCTGATTATTCCATAGCTTTTTCATCAGAGAGGGTTTGACTATCTCTTGATACTACTAAGGCTGTAACTCCATTTTCTTCTGTATCACCCCAATGGAAACCTAAAAGGATTGAACATGCCATTAGATTTTTATTTAGCTCTTGTTTTCTAAGTAAATCTGTATAGCTTTTCATAGGTTCAACAGAGGTTTCACTTCGCTCTCCTGCTACAATAAAAGGAACATGAACTGCACTCATCTTAGGAATAAAATTATGTTCAAGACAATCAATAGTCATTTTAGCAGCATGAATACCTGTTTCATATGTATCAGTGTGAGGAACACATTTATAGCCTACATATCCATCACAGTTATCAATCATTCTTTTTGTAACTGTAGCGTGCATATCTAGTGATGATATGATTAAAATATTTGGAAGTATTTTTCTTATAGCTTCTAGTAAATCACCTTCAGCTTCACCAATACCCTTAACTCTCATAGATCCATGAAGAGATAGCCATAGTACTATGGCTCGATAGTCAAGTACTATTTGATTAGTACACCAAGTTATTAATTGGATGAAAAAATATAAGGAGATTTGAAGCTTTTCAGGTCTCCTTTATTAATTAAGTAGAATATAAATCATCATAATGTTTAGGGTGATATAAATAATAATCTTTATCCCACTCACCGTTTGGAACTGCACTTGCAATTAGAGTTGGAACAACTTCATATCCGGCGTCTAATAAAGTTTTTATAGCACCTGAAATAGATGATTTATCCTTATGTTCAATTAAATTTTGACCACGATATACCCAAATATCGTCCTTTGAAGTGACGATTGGATTGAAAGTATCTGATTCATGATGTAATTCACCAACCAAAACTCTTTTTTTCATATTTTTCCTCTTTAATAATATATTATTGTATTAAAGATTTACCTAAGGATTCCCATACTGTATTTAAACTATCAACTTTAGGAAGTTTAAATAGATGATAAAGAATTAATTTCCAAGCTCCGGTTCTAACGTCATCTTTAGGATTATCTACAAATACAAAAGTATTTCTCTCTCCCTGATAACGGCTATTTTTAAATTCTTTATCTAAGACATATTGAGATAAGTGCTTCCATTTAGAAAGGGAACCTCCCAAATATATAATTCTTGGGTTTATCAAACTCTCTACAAAGAATAAGTTTCCAAATAATTCAATTAGGAACTTCTTTAATAAATCTTCATTTTCATCAAGTTGTAATAGCTCTATATTTGTAAGTGCTAATTGTTTATCTGTAGCATCACATAGATACATGATACTGTTAAATTCGCCTACTTTATTGTTAAAGCCTCGTCTTAATTCACCATCAATTACAAGTCCCATACCAACACCAATAGATGGAATACCACTTTTTTGGGAACAATATAAAGGAGGCAGGGCCCCAAGAGATATTCTTTCAGGTTTAGGTATAAATCCAGATATCTTAAAACCTATGAGAATCTATAGTTTGACAAATGGTATAAAAAGCAGGCATCTAGAATTGAAGGTTTTAATGATAATCGTGCTAATAATCCTGGGAGATTGAGAAGGAATCCTAAATCTTTATTAGCTAACATATTAATAATTATATACTAAATTTTATTGCTTTTCTATTGATTAGTATTCTACATAATTTTAAAATAAATTCATAATGAAAGATAACACAAACCAACGTTTAAAAAAGATTTTTTCTTTTATGGGTCCAGGTTTTTTAATAACAGTTGGATTCATTGACCCAGGTAACTGGGCTACAAATATAGAGGGTGGTTCCCGTTTTGGGTATTCCCTTTTATGGGTCGTAACTCTTAGCACAATTATGCTTATGGTAATTCAACATACAGCGGCTAAGATGGGAATAGCTACAGGAAAGTCACTTGCTGTTAACATAAGAGAACAACTACCCAAACCGTTATCAGTTATGGTAGGTATTACCGTAGTTCTTGCCTGTGTCGCAACCGATGTAGCTGAACTATTAGGCGGTGCAATTGGTTTCAATCTGTTGCTCAGAATGCCTTTGTGGCTAGGCGCTGTAGTTACCATATTCCTTGAAATCTTTCTGATAATTGGTCAAAGATATCATAAATTAGAAAAAACTATTATTGGATTTCTTGGTATAATAGCTCTATGTTATGTAGCGGAACTAATAATTGTAAAACCAGACTGGGGTCAAGCTCTACCTGCTTTGGTAATTCCAAAACTAAATAAAGAGAGTATCTATATTTCCTTAGGAATTATTGGTGCTGTTGTTATGCCTCATAATATTTTTCTCCACTCTAATGTTATTCACTCACGAAACTGGGGTATTACAGACAAAGAAAAAATGGATTTATTAAAATATGAGAGAATTGATACTACTACATCTCTAAGTCTTGGATTAATAGTTAATGCCGCAATGATTATTGTAGCTGCTAAAGTATTCAGTTCAAATGGAATTGTTGTTACTAGCATCACTGATGCTGCTAAAACACTTGTTCCACTAGCTGGTAAAGGTGCTGGATTTCTATTTGCCTTAGCTTTAGTCTTTGCAGGAGTAGGATCTTCAGTAACATCTTCAATGGCTGAAGTTAACGTAATTACAGGTTTCCTTGGAAAACCTGAAGATCCAAAAACTTTACTTTACAGAGTCGCAACCTTTATAACAGCAATCCCTTCTTTGGTAATTATTCTATTAAATTTAAATACCTATAAGATATTAATATTCAGTCAAGTAATACTTAGTATTCAACTTCCATTTACATTAATACCTTTACTTTATCTTGCTAGAAAGAAATCAGTAATGGGCATATTCAAAAGCAGTAATTCTGAATTTATTGCTCTAATTGTGATTTCCGCTATTATAATAAGTTTAAACACTTTTCTACTATTTGCCTAAAGGAGGTAAATTATGACTGCATTTGAAAATATCTTGCTTTTAATTGATTGTTCTCCAGCAGACCATGAAGTTATAAAAGTAATCAAAAAAATGATGGATGGAGCAGATTCAAAATTAACTCTAGTACATGTTATTCACTCACACACCTTAGATCAACAAACAGCTTTAAGAAAAAAGGCCACTGAATATCTTGAAAGTTACAAAGAAGACTTTATTAATTCTGGAATTAAAAATACTAGCAAACTATTTCTAAGTGGTGAACCAGAAGTTCAATTAATAAAAGAAATTAATGAAGGAAACTACGATTTGGTAGCCATGGGTACCCATGGTCACAAGGGTTTTCAAGATTTGCTTTATGGAAGTGTCTCAACAAGTTTAAAACACCATATAAAAACTCCTCTATTGTTAGTAAAAGGAAGTTTACAAGACGTATAGAGAAAAAAAGTAATTCTTTGTAATTACGCAAATAATATATTTAATCTCTTATAATACTTCAATTCATTACTTTTTAAGCAATCTTAGAAAATATTACCCATTTGTCTTTTGTAAAGATAAATGGGTAAATTGAATAATATTTTGTATTTCAAAACGAAGAAGAATAGTAAAAAAGATAACAATTTATTTAATAAAACAGTCTTTTTCAAGGTGAATAATCTATTTTATACACACACCTTCTCTTATCCGTTATAAAGCTAAAGGCCCTATTTCCATTTACTCTCATCAAGTTGATGAAGAGACTTAGCAACACAGGAAGTTGAAGCAAGATCACCTGTAACATTTAGAGCTGTACGACCCATATCAAGAATAGCATCAATACCAAGAATCATAGCATAAGCACCAGCTACTGCTGTTCCTGCTTCTACTTTTAAACCTATAGAATCAAGTACCAAAAGTAACATAATTGCACCGGCACCTGGAATTCCTGCAGTACCAATTGAAATGAGTGTAGCCGTAATAACGATTGTTCCCATTTGCGCTGGTGTAAGAGCCATTCCTGTTGCAGTCAAAGCAATAAATGTTGCACAAACACCTTGATAGATAGCTGTACCATCCATGTTAATTGTTGCACCTAAAGGAAGAGAAAAACTGTAGATTTCTTTTGAAACCCCAAGATTTTCTGCTGCAGTCATTGTTACAGGAAGAGTACCATAACTACTTCTTGTTCCAAGACCCGTTACAAATGGGTTTCTTGCTTCATGCCAAAATCTACGTGGTTTGAGACCAAAGAGACTAATCATACCAACATAAACAAGAAGGATTTGTACTAGATAGCCACTAAATGCAGCTACTACTACCATACCAAGAGCACCAACAACCTTTGGCCCCTGCTTAGCAAATACAACTGCAATAAGTGATAATACACCAATTGGAGCATACTGCATTATACCAGTAACCATTTTAGTCATAACTTCAGATATACCAGTGAAGAAACTAAGAATTGTATTTCCTGATTTCTGTAATTTTTCATCATCACTAACGATTAAATATGATACACCTAGACCAAATAGTATTGAAAATAATATTACAGGAAGAACCTGTGCATCATTAACAGATTTAAATACGTTAGTTGGAACGATATTTAAAAAGGTATCTATAACAGACATTGAAGCAACATCCTTACCAGCTACTGCAGCTAGTGGATAGTTTGATAAATCTGCTACAGGATGGAAGACAAGACCTGAAAGTAAACCAATACAAACAGCAAAAGCTGATGTAATTAAGTATATAATTACTATTCTTGTTCCTATTTTACCAACGGTTGCGGGACTAATAGAAGCTGCACCACAAATAAGTGTTGATATAATAATTGGCATAACAATCATTTTAAGTAAGCGAATGAACAAATCACCAAACGGTGCAATCCAATAAATTTTTTCTCTAAACACCAAACCAAGAATAGCACCTAAAAACATTCCGATTAAAATTCTGTAAAGAAGATTAAAATCAAAATACCAGCTAAGCAACTTTTTCCCTTTTTTTTCTGATTCCATTTTTCACGACTCCTAATAATTAATAAAATTAAAGACTTATATAAAACCTACAAAACTATATTGAAATTGAGAAAACTCAATAACTCTATCAAAAAAATTATATATATAATTAAAAAAAATTATGCAAAAAGTTTACTTTCTAAAATAGGTGCTTTTATAAAACAATAAAAATCTTTAAAAATGAGTGAATCATTTTTAAATTTACATTTAAAAAGAAACATTTTAACAGGTTGTAAGCCTTTGCTTTAATTGTCGTAAAGAATGTAATTTACATAAAAAAAACCTTAAAAAAGGGAAAACATAAAACTAAAATAATAGCTAATATAAATTTTTCGTAATAAAAATTCAGAAAAAAAATCAAACCAAACCTCACGGTGATAATGAAACAGTTTATGAACTCTGTCAAGCAGTTTCGTTAACATTTTTAAGTTTACTAAAACTTATTCACAAAAATAGATAAATCTCTTTTTTGTTTAATTTCAAAAAAGAGATTTCATCTTCTTTTTGATAGTTTAATAATAGCATATTCACGAATATTTACTCATATAGTAAAGAGTTAAAAATATATTATATTTATTTTGATTTATACATGTTAAACTTAAAAGACCTCTTAAATATGTATTTATAAATCACCCCATAGCAACGTTCAAAAAAATATCTAAGTTCTATTAAAGAGCTTTTAGAGTTAAAGATTCTCTAATGAAAAAAATCATTAAAAATCTAGATTTTGTTGAAAACAAACCAAATCACTATAATGCTTCTGTAGCACCTTTCATAAGAATTAGACAATATCACATCCAATCAACATCAACAAAAAAATATAAAAAATTATTCTTGACAATTAACTTTTATTGTGTAAGTATAACTCTAATCAATATTATTCAAAAGGCAAGTGCAGGGAAATCTGTATACGCAAAGTCACAGGGCTACCAAATTTATTTAATGCCGGCTGGTCTGCAATATTATTGGTGAGAATATAATATATTTTCATTAATGCTTCATTGTA
>JAENWY010000166.1 GCA_016649775.1 Spirochaetaceae bacterium | reverse complement strand
TCTTGAGAAGACAGGATATACACTCTGCCATCACTCTTTCCAATATATGAATTCTTAGGTCTTGGTATTTCATTCTTTTCCCAAATAATACTCATAAATAACACCCCTTTTGATACTGACCGACTATAAGTATATTTTAACATATTATTTTTAGATAATCAATGATAATTAATAGAAAAATTAAGTTTTTTTAATAATTTATTGATAATAAGTTATGAGTATTTAATTAGTATAAAAAAAATGAAAAAAATGGAAAATTTGAATAACTTACTGACCGGTCAGGAGGAATTTAACGTTTATAATTTTTTATAAAAACCATAGACAATATATAAAGTGGAAACTATTTTATCTTAATTCCTTATAACTTTCCCAACAGATACTAATGAGACTCAATATTATTTTGAATTTTCCTTATTTTTATTGATATAATAACTCGTAAAACAAAAGCTTAAAATAAGAATATTATGCTTAAAGGACTTGATTACTTATATCCTAATTATATTTATTAGTTATTGATTCCCTTGTATATTCTAGCCTTTCCGTTATCAAAAATACAATCTTAACTATTAAATAAATTTTAATATTTCTCCAAAATGCATTAAATTGAATAGATCTGCTAAAAATATTAGTCAAAAACTCCATAAATTGGATTATTACAATAAATGCAATAACCATTTTCTAGATTACGTAAACTCTCTTTTCTAACACTATAATCAATTCTATCGCGTAATATCAATTCCCTTTTGCAATTACTACAAAATGTAGAATAAACAGAGGAAGTGTTTCCTCCATAGATATAAGGAATTCCCGAAGCACTAGCTATATTTATCATATTAGCTAAAAACTTTTCGCTTGTCTCTGCTCTATCTTTCATTTTATAACTTGGAAAGAATCTAGTTAAATGCCATACATTAACACCACGTTGCTTCAAAGCTTTTCCTAAATTTTTTATTATAGTTTCTGTATGAATATTCTCAATTAAAAGTGTAGTAACTTCTACATGGCAACCCTTCTCTACCATATACTCAATGCCATTAAGAACAGGTTCTATATCACCATTACAAACTCTTTTATAGTATGCAGCATCTCCCTTAAGATCGATATTAAAAGCATCTATTAATGGATAAAGTACTTTTAAAGATTCTTTGCTAAAACTACCATTAGTTACCATTATGGTCTTTAGTCCTTCTTTCTTTGCAAGAATAGAGGTATTAATTACATAGTCTTGCCAAACTATGGGTTCACTATAGGTAAAACTTATTGATGGAACTTTAAATTGAAGAGCAAGTTCTACCAACTTCTCTGGAGTTACAAAAGTGGAATTACTACTTTTTTCACTCTGAGAAAGTTGCCAATTTTGGCAAAAATCACAGTGATAATTACAACCTGCTTCAACAACAGAAAGAGTTTTGGTTCCTGGCAAAAAATGATATAAGGGCTTCTTTTCTACAGGATCGATATCAAGGGCATCTAAATATCCATAACCAGAACTATAGAGATGATTATCGTGAACTTTTCTAACATGGCAATATCCTTCACCACCTTCTTTTATATCACAAGCTCTGTAACAAAAATTACAAATCATGAAAACACCTCCGCTGTAAAAGTCAAATACTTAGCATATTCTCTTTTATATTCATCAGGATAAAGACCTGCTTTTTGACTTAAAGCTCTTAACAGTTCTTCCTTACTCCAACCAGTTTCATCTGCTACCTGAGGAAGAAAAACTGAACGATTACTACCAACTATTAAAAATATACCATCTCTTGAAAGTTGGAATTCTGATAAGTCTTTAATTTCTTTTGGCACTGAAAGTATTGATATTTCAATATCTATAAAAGGGAATTCTTCTTTTTTTAGTTTTGGAAATCTAGGATCTTGATATGCAGCTTCAAGAGATAAATCTGCTATTTGTTTATAGAGAGGTTTAATAGCAATTATATAACCAATACAACCTCTCAAATGTCCTTTCTTTTTAAGTGTAACAAAAGCGCCTCTCATTTCCTTATAAGAAGAAGCATCTATCTCTTCAAAAGGAAGACCTAAGCTTTTAGCAATAGTATTACTTGCCAAACTAAGTAATATTTTCTTTTCGTCTTCACTCATATGTTACTTCCTCCAAGCGATACTCAAATACGATACAAAACTATTTTCATTAAATGAACTACCTTCTATAGAGTTAGATTGACCTAAAACTCTACCCCTCATTTTAGTAAGACGCGCCATTTCACTAACAATTAACATTGGAGCTATTCCACAAATAGTTGCTTCATCTTTTTGCGTAGCCTGAATGTAGGCAGATCTGCCATCTCCAATAGCAAAACGTTTTGCAATATTAATATCATAGGTACTAACTTTGTCTACTACATCTTTATTTATTATACTTCCATAAGGAGTATAGCCAAAGGACTTACCATAATGAGTAAAATCACTACTTGCTAATACTGCTGTTTTATCATCAATTGTAGCTAGTAATTTTTGTGCATATCCACTTGCTTTGTTGATATCGGAAAATTGATTTACATGAGCGCAACATAAACTAAGATTTTTTCTCTCTGCAATAAAAGGTAAAATCATTTCAACCGCATGTTCAGCTTGCGTGACTTTTTCATAGCCTTCTTCTAAACCAGAGACACTAAAGCCTGGAATATTTTGAATACTACATTCAAATGATTCTATATTACCACTTCCTAGTACATTAGTAGGGAGTGAAAAATAATGAGAAGGAGTTATTAATAACATTTTATTAACTTCTGGGCTTAATGTATTGAAAAATAATTTAATTAAACTTGCTGAATAGTACAAACCTGCATGAGGAACTACACCAAAGAAATCTTTATTATCACTAGTTGAAGTAATCTTAATCATTTTCTCTAGTTTTGCACTATCAAGAGGATACCAAGAGCCTGCAAATATTTGTTTTCTAATCATGCGAACATTATACCACGGAGTTTATAAGGTTAGTAGTAAAACAAATACTAGAATTAATAATAAATAAATATAAATTAAAGAATTAATAAATTTTGTAGTAAAACTAAAGTAAAAGACAATTGTAATCAATAAATAATATGATAAAAATTGGCCTTTCTAAAAATTCTATACATTCTATGATAACCAATTTTTTTTATATTTCCAAAACATGAAACTCCAGAATTATTAAAATAAATTAATAAATTCCTCATATCCTTCATCTTTAAGTTTATCAAAAGGAATGAATTTAAGAGAAGCACCATTAATACAATATCTAAGTCCACCAGTTTCTAAAGGACCATCATTAAACACATGACCTAAATGAGATTCCCCTATTCTAGATTTTACTTCAATTCTATCCATGCTATATGTTTTATCTTTGTTGAATTTAACTACTTCATCAAAGATTGGTTTGCTAAAACTTGGCCAACCACAACCACTATTGAATTTTTCAGTAGATAGGAATAAAGGTTCACCTGTAACTATATCTACGTATAATCCTTTTTTATCACTATTATAATATTCACTACTATAAGGAGCCTCTGTAGCTGCATTTTGTGTTACATCATATTCATTTTTACTTAATCTATTCTTTAAAGAGGCATCTTCTTCTTTTCTATATTTTTTTAGATCAATTAAATTTGCACCACTTTTTAAGGAATCAAAGCTTATATGACAATAGCCATGGGGATTCTTTACTAAGTAATCTTGATGATATTCTTCAGCCTCATAGAAATTCTCTAATTCTTTTATTTCTAAAACAAAAGGTTTCTCATATCTTGCTTTTTCTAGATTTACTACATTGTTAATAATTCTTAAATTAAGGTTATCGACATAATATATTCCACATCTATATTGAACACCTTTATCATTTCCCTGTTTATTTAATGAGGTTGGATCAACAATTTTAAAGTAGTAAGATAAAATCTTATCAAGAGTAATAATGACTTTATCATAGGTAATTTTAATAGCTTCTGCAAAACCATATTTACCACTACAGACTAGTTCATATGTAGGATTTTCACTAGTTCCATTTGCATAACCACTTTTTACATCACTTACACCATCTAATCTTGAAAAGTATTCTTCAACTCCCCAAAAACATCCACCTGCTAAAAATATTTCACTCATATTTTTTACCTCAATCTAAATATATATGGATTTATAGCTAAAAGCAAATAAATATTTAGCTTACATCATTAATGTAGTGTAGGGCCTTTGATACATCACTATATAAATCAACTAATTTAAATTCTTCATCCATTAAAGAGTTAGTCCAACTAGTAATATAGGAAACTGAATTACTATTAGTATATTCAAATTTGCATTCTTGACAAAGAGAGAGCGAACCTAGTTCAGCGACAAGTTCTTCCTTACAGTGATTATTATAATCACTAAAATAGGTACTTAGAGTGTATCTATCAAGTCTATTAGGAGCTCCTGTAGAATGTATTGCCTCATGAAATAATGTTGAATAGAAACTTTCTAACCTAAAGAAGTTCTTTTTTGGTGGCATAATTATTTCATCCATTTTTGGATCATAAAAAGCTTCATCAATTATATTGAATTTAACAGTTACAGGGATGTTGGACATAATAGAATTTGCCCTATTTAAATCGACATCATTTGCCACTTCATTAATTTTTAATTCAGGACAATTATTTAGTTGTTGTGCATTAAATACACAATAGGTTCTAAATATTGGTTTTGTACTTATATCCTCTTTAACATAATTACCAAAGCTATCCTTTATTTTTTTGCCATTCCTATCTCTTTTAGAGCGGTTATAAGAAGTAGAATATAAAAAAACATTACTACCCCTCTCACCTTTTTTTACACTATAGCCCATTGTTAACGCTTGTTTATAAGTTAACCATCTAGGTTCATTATCAAATTTATCGTTTGCAATAATAGATAAAAGCAATGAATTCATTGATTTATATCTTTTTTTTGTCGTAAAATTGTAGGGACTAATCCAAGGTTGTTGCCAAGGATTAATTC
>JAENWY010000031.1 GCA_016649775.1 Spirochaetaceae bacterium | reverse complement strand
TAGTTTTGCCCTAAAAGGAATTAAATATAGTCCCTTTTTACTTGGGGATCTTAATTTTTCTTGTTTTGAACTCTATCTTTTTTCTGTGAAGTTTTTTTTGTATTTCTCTCTTCTTTGATTCCTTTCTCAATGGTTCAGAAAATCCGAGGTTCTCAAGCAATAATAATACTGAAGTCAAGTTGTAAAGCCTTTTCTTGTCGCTGGACATCAGTACTTCTGTTGAGTTGGTTAGTCTCCATGCGGATGAAAGGTCTTTAATTAGATTTCAATAAACCCTTGAGGGAATAATCTTCTTGCACGTTGGTTGATTCACGCATTACTATCCCTTGTATTGGGCAAATAGAAGCTCTAGTAACAATCTATCCTCATAGCTCTTGTAAACTTGGCTAAGGGGCAGTTCTAAATCCGATTTGAAATTAATCACACCCTTCCTATCCTTGTGATATAAGTATTTTTTGCTGTTGAAAGACTTTTTCTTCTTTGATCTGGCGATGAGTTAGCCTTTTCGTTACAGGTAATATAAAAATTCTGAAACCAATGAAGATATTTACCGCCCTGGATTTCTACATTCTTTCTGACAAGACACTTGTATGTGTCTGTGACGACTTCATTGAAGTCCAACATGCCATTATCAAAAATCCTAAGGTCAACCATCTTCATTGGTTTCCTGAAGTTGAGTTTTAATCTAGCCTTTAGATCTTCTGTTAGCTAACTAATATGAAAAGCCTTGTCTGCTACTATTGTACCTTTTTGATATTGATGTCGTTGATGAATGCGTAAAAAGAGCTTGCATCTATACTATTTTCTGGAAAAACCTCAGCGTACTGAGTCATTCTTGCATCCCTTCCGAGCTTTTTGAAGAGTTACCCTACCGAATTTTTACTTAGTTCCACGTTTGGATGATAATATTTGAATACGAATGTTCTATCCTAGTGAGTAGAATACCTGTTGGCTACTATCCCCGTACTTAAGACATTAAGAAGTGTAATCGCCCTATCAGGGAGGACTTATTTTGTGGATATACTGCAATAATATCCTTAAACAGATTCTCTGAAATAGATTTTTACATTGCAGCGACACCATAGTAAAGATAATCAGGTATACCTCTGAGATTTTATCATTCACCGGTACGAACCATTCAATAGTTGTGGCTTTCCATTTTAATGTACTTTATACGCGACATTATACGCACGGAATCTCTATTTACTCCTTCTCGGTGGCGGTCTTCAACAATAGTATTCTTTGGTCTGGTTATATAGCCCGGAAAATTGGGAAACTGTTATTATATTTAAAGTTATTATAAATTTAAGAGATTAGTTTATAGGATTATATAATCCATATATCTGATATAAAAAAAAGACTAATACCAAATTAATGGTATTAGTCAAAATGATTATAAAAAAATAAAAATTAATTATTAGAAGTATGCCTTGCTACTTCCATATTTTTAGGAAGAATCAAATCAAGAACTAATGAAATAATAAATACAATAGCAACACAGTTATTAGCTAACTCTTCAGCCATTAATTGTGGGAATATATTAAATAAACCTGGTAGAGTAGTAAATCCAAGACCAATTGAAAGTGCTAATGCAGCAATTAAACTATTTCTTTGATTTAAACCAGCTCTCTGTAGCATTCCAATACCAGAAATAATAATTTGTCCAAACATAATTACAGTACAACCACCTAATACGGGTTGAGGTAAAGTATTAAAGAATGCACCGATTGGTGGAAATAAACCAGCTAAAACTAGTGCTAAACCACCAGTTGCAATTGTGAAACGGTTAACAACTTTAGTCATAGCTACAAGACCAACATTCTGTGAGAATGAAGTTACTGGTAATACACCAAATACAGAAGCTAGAGATGATGCATAACCATCACAAGCTAAAGAACCTGAGATTTCTTTTGTAGAAGGTTCTCTTCCAATACCCATAATACAGCAAGCTGTAGTATCACCAATTGTTTCAGTAGCAGATACTAAGAAAACAAGTGTTACAGAAATAATTGCACCTACATTAAATTTAGGCATAACTGGGGAAAATTTAGGTAAATCAAAGATTGCGATATTGTGGAAAGCTGAAAAATCAACAGCACCCATGAATAAAGCAACTATGTAACCTACAACAAGTCCAAATAATATAGCTAATTGTTTGTAGAAACCTTTAGCAAATATTTGGAATAATAATAGTGATACTAATGTAATTGTGCCTAGAAGCATGTTTTGAGCAGAACCGAAATCTTCTACATATCCACCACCAAAACTTCTAGCTCCAACACCTAATAGAGAAAAACCAATAGCTAAAACAACAGAGGCTGAAACTACAGGAGAAACAAAACGTTTCCAGTATTTGGCCAGTAAACCTAATGAGCCTTCAATCAAACCACCTATTAATACAGCTCCCATTACATAGGCATAACCGTAAGTAGCAGAAATATAACTTAAGATAGCTACAAAAGTGAAGCTAACACCCATAACAACAGGAAGCCCTGAACCAATTTTCCATATAGGAAACAATTGTATTAATGTAGCAATACCTGCAATAAACATACAGTTCTGCAATATTGCTGTTGTTGTAGTTTGGTCTAATTTACCGCTGGCTGCAACAATTACAATTGGTACAACATTTGATACAAACATTGCAAGAACATGTTGTAGTCCGAAAGGAATAGCTTTTTCTAGAGGAACTCTTCCGTCTAAAGTATAGATATTCTCAATAGATGGCTCACTTCTTGAGTTATTCATTTATAAATTCTCCTAAAATAACGTAAATACTAAGATTATATATTGCAACAATTTGCAACAAATAATATAACAATTAGTAAGGATAGTGCAACTCTTTGCAACACACAAGTAAAAAAATGGTATTTTTTAAAATAGTTAAAATATTATCAATTAGATTAATTATCACTTAGAATATACTATATTTATGTTTAGTATATATTATTATATTTACAAATAGTAATATGTTTTCTCTATGAAAATTCAATAAATATGATAAATTTATTTGTTTTTTAAAGTAAAAAAATCGTTGACAATTGTCAACGACTTGTAAAATTAATATTTAAATAAATTATATTAAAGAGTTATAAAATTTCATTCCAATATCTTCTCTATACCATTTTCCAGGGAAATCAATATTAGGAAGAGCATTATAAGCAGCTTTACTTGCATTTACAATATTATTAGATCTGCCTACAATTGTTACACATCTACCTCCAGTGGTAACAATCTTATTTCCTACACGATCTACACAACCATAGAAAAATAATGGAACATCTTTTGAGAAAGTATTCAATAAAATAGGAGAGGAAATAGTTAATAATTCCTTACCTATTATTGGATTTTCTGGATAGCCTTCACTGGCTATAACAACAGCTGCACAAGTATCATCACTTGTTTCCAATTTAAAACTAGAAATTGTATCATTGAACATTGCTTCGATGATATCTATAATGTCTGATTTTATTAACGGAACGATAGCTTGCGTAGCAGGATCATTTAATCTTACATGAATATCTACTACAGCAGGGCCTTGAATAGGGTGAATAACTATGGATAAAGTTAAGATACCTTTATAAGCATAACCTTCTATTTTTAAACCATTTAATAAAGGTTCAATTATAGTGTTTTTTATTTGGTTTTCAATTTTATTTGAAATAGGAACTGGACATATTGCTCCCATACCACCTGTTGGAAAACCGCCTTCTTCAGTTTTTGTGTATTCACTACAAAAAGGAAAAGCAAGATATCCTTCATTATCAACAAAAAGAGTTGAAGTGAGCGCAAGGCCATCTCTAAAGTCTTCTAATACAATAGGTCCTGAAACTAATAAATTCTTTGCAAATTTTAATAGTTGGCTTTTATCAGTACTATCAAGCATTACTCTGCTAGGAGCTTGCTCGTTACTTTTGATAATAAAATGTTTTTTTTCATTTGCTGATAAAAATTTTTCAAGACTATTATAATCAGAAAAATATTTATATGAAGTGGTCGGAACATTATATTTATTTAGAAACTCTTTGCTAAAAGCACGATCATTTTCAAATCTTAATGCTTTAGAGGGAGCTCCAATTACTTTAATATTTTTACTATTTAAGAAATCTACTACACCAGTAAGTAATGGTCCTTCTGTTCCAATGAATACTGTATCAATATTATGTACAAGACATGCTCTATATACACTTTCTGGTGAAGAAGGATTTACATATTTTAAGTTAACAGCTATGGCTTCGGTCCCAATATTTCCATGAGCTACAAATAAACCTTCAATAAGTTTACTTCGTGAAAATAACCAAGTCATTGCGTGGTCTTTTGCTCCAGATCCTAGAACTAATACTATCATATCTATAATTTCTCCCTTATCCCATTTAAAGTACCATTTGCGGGCTTAATGGGTCAATTACCTATCGCTTATTAAATTAGATGACTAAGTGCTAAATTATAGTCTTCTTTAGTTGTAGCACCCATTAATTCCATCTTTACTTTTGAACTTCCAGGAAAGCCTTTAATGTAAGCACAACAGTGCTTTCTCATTTCTCTGAGGGCTATATCTTCTCCAATATCAGCACTCATTAATTCAAGTTGATGTTTCATTAAAGTTATTCTATCTTCAATAGAAATTTCATTATAACTTCCAGTTTTAACATATTGCTTAACCTGATTAAATATGCAGGGATTCCCAATGGCCCCTCTTGCTGCCATTATTCCATCAACACCAGTAGTATTTAGCATATTGAATGCATCTAGAGCTGAAAAAATATCACCGGAGCCTATTACAGGAATATCTTTATATTCTCTGTGAATAATATTTACAAGGTTTTCTAATCTATCCCAATGAGCTGTAGGAGCGTATCCTTGAGTCTTTGTTCTAGCATGCATTGCTATAAGATTTACCCCATTATCAATTGCAGTTTTTGCAAAATCTATATAATTTTCATTTTCCAAATCCCAACCTGTTCTGAATTTTATAGATACTGGTATATCTGTATGAGTTGTTAAAAAATTAACAATACTTCCCATAGTTTTAGGGTCTTTCATTAAAGCACTACCTGCACCAGTTTTTGTAACTTTAGGAACAGGACAACCACAATTGATATCAATAATAGTAGGGTTGAATGCTAATAAGGCATCAAAACCTCTTTGAACAGAATCTAAATTACCACTAAATATTTGAATACTGAAGTTCTTTTCAATATCAGCTCGCTCCATTAATTTTACAGTTTTTTGATTGCCTCTTGCTATTCCTTCACTGCTTACCATTTCACTGATAGTTAAATCTGCTCCATTTTCAATGCATAAAGTTCTAAAAGATTTATCTGTGTAACCTGCAAGAGGAGCTAAAAATAAATTACCTTTAATTTCGATATTCCCTACAATTAATGGGTGTAAAAGGTATTCTTTATTACTCATCTATAAAATTTCCTTAATTCTTTGCTATCTGTATTTTATCTACTTCTAATATTATCTAATAGTTATTGTTTTGACTAGTGATTAGCGACTACAATGCTTCTTTACATTTGACTTTTATTATATCTCGTGATATTTTTAATTAAAATGCACAATTATTTAACAGTGCTATAATTAGGAATATATGAAAAATAATAAATATAAGAATAAAGACAAAAAAGAGGAAATTGAAGAAAGTTCAAAACTAGGTTTTATATACCTTGTAAAAAACCAATCTTCTAATGAAATGACTCTATGTGCTTTTAATCACCAATTGAAGAAATCTCAGGCTGTAATATATGAAACAAGATATGGTTTAGATTTAGGTTTTATAGTTAGTGATGCTTCAAAAATTGGTCAACCGTATCAGCGTGGTGATACTAATCCTTGTGGCACCTCATGTGGCACCTCATGTGGTACCTCATGTGGTACCTCTTGTGGTACCTCTTGTGGTAATTCATGTTCAAATTCTTGTCTAGAAACTTCTAACCTAGATAATGATGAAGATAATAGTGATTTAGCTTCATCTAGCGATGATGTTGAGAATGAAATTATTGAGATAGATCGTCAAGAAATAACTGAACAATTAGAAGAGATATATTCGGATTCAGAAAAAGTTTTTGAAGACTTAGTTGTTAGTGATATAGAAGAAATTAAAAATGAAATGGAAGAAGAATTAGATCAAGAAGTCTTCTTATTTCGAGATACTTCTAATACTGCTAATTGTGATGATGAAGATAGTAATAAAGTTGAAGTATCTACAGATACTATTTGGGTTGATAGACTTGCTACTAAAGAAGATCTTAAAAGATACAAAGAATTGTGTGCTAGAGAAGATGATGCCTTAACGCTTTGTAGAGAGAAAATAAAAAAACATAAATTAGAAATGAAATTGGTTACAGCACATTTCCTTTTAATTGAACCAAAAGTTGTTTTCTTTTTTACCGCAGATGTTAGAGTAGATTTTAGAGATCTTGTAAAAGATCTTGTAGGTATCTTTAGAATTAGAATTGAACTTCGTCAAATAGGCGTTAGAGATGAAAGCCGTCTTTTAGGTGGTCTTGCTGTCTGTGGTCGTGACTATTGTTGTCATGCCATTACAGATAAGTTATCCCCCGTATCAATTAAGATGGCAAAAGAACAAAATCTATCATTGAATTCAATAAAAATATCTGGCCCCTGTGGTCGACTATTATGTTGTTTATCATATGAACAAACTTTCTATGCAGAAGAAAAACAGAAATATCCTCCAGAGGGTAGTAGATTAAAAATAGGTCGCGATTTGCTAAAAGTAAGTGAAGTAAATATTTTATCAAAAAAAATTACCCTTTTAGGTTTAGAGGGAAGAATGATGACTATTGATGGAGCTCGAGTTTACTACAATGCAGATTCCGAATTTTGGGTATTGGAAAAAGATTATATTAAAGAGCTATTAAGCGAGTAATCTTTTAAGCAAGTATATGGTAGCAATTAAATTATTTGTTATATAAACTTAAAGTAGTGTATTGACTGTAGCTATATACTTATGATAGTTTATGTATTTGTTGGCTATATGCCAAATCATTTTTATAATAAATGAAATAAAACTAATAATAATAGAGTAATATTTATTTGGAGGCATTACGGTGGCTAACAACAGATCATCTAAGAAAAGAGTAAAACAGAGCGAAGTACGTCGTATGAGAAATCGTGCAGTTAAGAGTGCGGTTCGTACTGAAATTAAGAAATTCGATAAAGCCGTTTTATTAGGCGATAAAGAATCCGCAAAATTATCAATGGACGAAGGTTTTAAATTATTGGATGGTGCCGGTTCTAAAGGTGTAATGCACAAAAACACAACAAGCCGCAAAAAATCAAGAATGTATAAAGCTTATAGCAAACTTGCTTAATAATTTTTTTGCAAGCCTAAATTTTCTGGTTAAGAACATTACAAATACTAAGGAGTTTGTCTATGGCAGATATTAAAAAATTGACTAAAGCAGCCATTATTGAAAGTTTATATGAGAAGTTTAAAGAAAAGAATGCTGACACTGAAATTACAAGATCCGACATTCATATGTTGCTTGATGAATTCTTTGAAGAAGTAAAAGATGGTCTTAAGAAAGACTTAATTATTGAGTTAAGAGGATTCGGTACTTTTGAAGTTCACACAAGAAAACAGAGAGATCGTGCACACAATCCAAAAACAGGGGCTCCTGTTACTGTGGATACACATGGTGTTGCGTTTTTTCGCCCTGGTCGTGAATTAAAAGAGAGAGTTTGGAACCTTAGAGGTTAATTAACACTCTCATCAATTTTGGAGAAATAGTTTTGATTGATTCATCTTCAAACAGAAGCCTCAGGACAGTATGTTCTGAGGCTTTGTTGTTACTATTATCAGGTTTTATATTTTCTGTATCCTTCCCTGGATTTATATTTTATAATGGCCTACCTATTTTGGCATTCGTAGCATTAATTCCTATGTTTGCAGTAATCCATAATACAAAGTTTTCATTAACTCCTCTGTATGGATTTATTTTTGGCGTCTTCTTTTATCTTTTTTATAATTATTGGTTAAAAAGTTTTCATCCACTTGCAATAATTATTGTACCAATAATTAAAGGTGGGGAGTTATTAGTATTATTCCCTATACTTAAATTTGTAGATAAATTCTTTAAAAAACGCCGTTATATTTTAATGGCTATCATTTATACTGCATACACTTATCTATCACAAGATTGGTTTGCCGGATATCCTTACGGTACTTTGGGTTATGCCACCTATGATTTATTACCATTCATTCAAATAGCCTCTATAACAGGCATATGGGGTATAAACTTTATAATGGTACTTCCTCAGATATTGCTTGGAACATATTTAGGCGAGTATTTAAATAATAAAACCTATAGTTTTAAATCCTTTATTAAAGAATATAAAATTGATGTAATTGTTTATTTTATTGTTATGCTAGCAATATTAATATTTGGTTATGTTACAATTAATAAATGGGATAATAAAACACCAGAAAAAGAATGGAAAGTTGCAACTGTACAACATAGTGCAGATACCTGGAAAGGTGGTTTTATGACTTATAAGAGGAATTTTAATAACCTTAGAATGTATTCTCTTGAAGCTATAACACAAAAGCCAGATATTGTATTATGGAGTGAAACTGCCTTTGTACCTTCTGTAGCCTGGCATGAAAACTATCCAAGTGATGAAGAAACTACTGCTCTTGTAGAAGAGTTTGTTAATTTTGGTAAAGAATTATCAGTACCTTTAGTAACAGGTAATCCAGAAGGTGTAATAAAAGATCCTTCTACGCCAGCTCTACTTGAGGATGGTTCTTGGAATAGGGATGATTATAATAGTGTAATTTTCTTTGACAATGGTAAAATTAAAAATACATATAGGAAACAACATTTAGTTCCCTTTACTGAATACTTCCCATACGAAAAGCAACTTCCTTGGTTATATAAAATATTAAAAGATAATGGCTATCATTGGTGGTTACAAGGTAATGAGCCTGTTGTATTCACAACTAAAGATGGTATTAAATTTTCAACTCCAATATGTTTTGAAGATGTGTTTGGAGAAATCTCCGCAGAATTTGTAAAAAATGGAGCAAATGTATTATTGAATATGACTAATGATGGTTGGGCCAATAGTGATGTTTCTGAGATGCAACATGCTGCCATAGCCGTGTTTAGATCAGTTGAGAATAGGAAAGCTACTATGAGATCTACAAATAGTGGTATAACCTGTTTAATAGATGCTAAAGGTAAAATAATTGATCCAATGACTCCCTTCAAGCCTGGATGGAAAATATATAAAGTACCTGTTTATGATAGTGCTATAGAAGGTTTTACCTTCTATACTAATCATCCTAACTTATTTGGAATATTAAGTGCAGATATATCTTATGTTGCTATTGTATTAATGGCAATTTATCAATTAATAGAATATTTGAAAAAGAAAAAAAAGTCAGGTAAAAAAGATGAATTATAAAACAGCTTCAATCTGTGTAATTGGAACGGAATTAACACAGGGCATTATTGCCGATAAACATTGCAAGTTAATATCTAGTGAATTAACAAAACTTGGAATTCATACAAATGATATGAACATAATAAATGATGATGGAAGTATCAAAACAAAACTTGTTGATATGGTCGATGAAAGTGATATAATAATTATTACAGGTGGTTTAGGACCAACTAGTGATGATATGACTCGTGAATCAGTTGCACACGTTGCAGGTGTTGAATTATACCAAGATGAAGCTAGTCTTTTAGCCTTGAGAGAAAAACTTGGAGATCGAGTTGATGGTGCAAACATTATTCAAACTATGTTTCCTAAAACATTTACGCCAGTTGTTAACCCTTTAGGAACTGCTCCTGGATTTAAAGGATTTATTAATAAAAATAATAGATCAGTAGCTATTGCAGCTATGCCTGGACCACCAAGAGAATTAAATGAGATGTTTTTCTCTCATATATTACCTTGGATAGCTACACTAGTTGGAAAAGAAGAATTAGAGAGGGAAGAATATTCTTCTTTTCTAATTGGTGAAAGTGTTATAGAAGAAATTTCTCAACGTTGTAGAGTGGGTGCCGTTCAATGGGGTACAAGATTCCAAGAATATAAAATAAGCTATTTTTTAAGTGATGGAACAAAAGAAGATAGATTAAAAATGTTTAATAATCTTCAAAAAGAATGTGGTCCTGATTTAATGGTAAAAGGAAATACTACAGCACTTGATACATTAACAAATGATTTAATGATAAATAAAGAAACCATTAGTTGTAGCGAAAGTTGTACAGGTGGTCTTTGTGCTAAATTATTAACTGATTTGAGTGGATCATCTTCTTATTTCTATGGTGGTGTTGTTTCTTATGCAAATGAAGCTAAGATGAGCCTTTTAGGTGTAAAAAAAGAAACATTAGAAAAATATGGTGCTGTATCTTCTCAAACTGTAATTGAAATGGCTGAGGGTATTAATAAAATATCTAGTACTACCTATTCTCTATCTACCTCTGGAATTGCTGGACCCACAGGGGGAACTGATGATAAACCTTTAGGTACTATTTGGTTTGGTTTTGCTTCTAAAAATTTACCATCACAATCTGTTTGTGTAAAAATATTTAGTTATGGGAGAGAAAGTGTTAGAAGAAGAGCTGCAACTACTGCTTTTATTTTACTTGAAAAATATAAAAATGGTGTTAATCTTCAAGAAGTTGTAAAAGAGTGGAAATACATTTAATTAAATAATGTATGGTAATTAATAAAAATAATATTAATTACCTGTTTTTATGAAGGAGAGGTAAAAATGAAAAAATATATAATTGCAGTTGCTGGCACCGGGTATGTAGGATTAGCTAATGCAATTCTACTAGCACAACACAATAAAGTTTATGCTATTGATTTGGTACAAGAAAAAATAGATAAAATTAATAAAGGCATTAGTCCTTTAGTTGATAGAGAAATAGAGGAATATTTGAGCAATAAAGAAAAATATAATCTAGATCTATTTGCAACAAGTGCTGGTGATGAAGCTTATAAAATAGCTGATTTTGTTCTTATTTCAACTCCCACAAATTATGACAGTGTTAAGAATTTCTTTGATTGTCGTTCTGTAGAATCAGTGATTAACCAAATAGTTTCTTTACGTGGAGATAATTTACCAATTATAGTTATTAAATCAACAATTCCTGTAGGATACACTGAGAAATTAAGAGAAAAATATAATACTGATAGAATAATTTTTAGTCCAGAATTTTTACGTGAAGGCAAAGCTTTATATGATGATTTATATCCCTCTCGAATTATCGTAGGTGGTCCAAAAACACAGAAAGACAATTGTGAATTGTTTGCTTCTTTATTAAATAAAGGAGCCTTGAAAGAAAATGTGGATGTTTTAATAATGCGTTCAACAGAAGCGGAAGCTGTAAAATTATTTGCAAATACTTATCTTGCAATGAGAGTGTCTTTTGTTAATGAATTAGATACTTATGCAGAAGTAAGAGGTTTGGATTCTAAAGCTATTCTAGATGGCGTGGGATTAGATCCGCGAATTGGAACTCATTATAATAATCCTTCCTTTGGGTATGGTGGTTATTGTTTACCAAAAGATACTAAACAATTATTAGCTAATTACGGAGATGTTCCTCAATCTATTATGGGTGCAGTTGTTGATGCTAATAGAACAAGAAAAGATTTTGTTGCTGATTCAATACTAAAAATGGCAGGTGTTAATCTTAAAACTGGTGAAAATGATGAAAATATTACAGTTGGTATTTTTAGATTAACTATGAAGGCAAATTCAGATAACTTTAGACAAAGTTCAATTCAGGGTATAATGAAAAGAATAAAAGCTAAAGGTGTTAATGTAATTGTTTATGAACCTGCAATGAGTGAATCTTTTTTTTATGGTAGTAAAGTTATTAACAATTTAGAAGAATTTAAGAAATTATCAACGGTAATCGTTGCAAATCGTTATGATACTATTTTGGATGATTGCAAAGATAAAGTTTATACTAGAGATTTATATGCAAGAGATTAATTAAATAGTGCTATTTCAATAATAGTTTTAGATAATTTTTTGTTTTTAATTATAATTAATAAAAAAAGGTAATTAGTAAAATGACTAATAAGAAAATATTAATAACAGGAGCAGCTGGTTTTATTGGATTCCATGTTGCAAAAAAACTGCTAGAAGAAAAAGAATATGTTCAAATTATTGGATTAGACAATATGAATGATTATTATGATCCTTCATTAAAACTAGCTAGACTTGAAATTCTACAAAAAAATGCTAATTTTATTTTTATTGAAGATGATTTGGCCAATAAGGTTGTAATAGATCGTATTTTTGATGAGTATAAACCTTCAATAGTTCTGAATCTTGCCGCTCAAGCAGGTGTTAGGTATAGTATTACGAACCCTGAGGCCTACATTAGTTCTAATATCATAGGATTCTTTAATATTTTAGAAGCTTGTAGAAATACTCAAGCAACAGAAAATGCAGTTGAGCATTTAGTCTATGCTTCATCCTCATCTGTGTATGGATTAAATAAAACTATTCCCTTCAGCACTGAAGATAAAGTTGATTCTCCCGTTAGCTTATATGCTGCTACAAAGAAATCAAATGAGTTAATGGCTCATGCTTACACTCATCTATACAAATTTCCTACCACAGGTCTAAGATTCTTTACAGTATATGGACCTTGGGGCAGACCTGACATGGCTTATTTTAAATTTACAAATAAAATTTATAAAGGTGAAACCGTAGATATCTATAACAATGGTGATATGTGGAGAGATTTTACATACATTGATGATATAGTTGAGGGAATAACTAAGATTTTAGTATCTCCTCCAAAAGAAAATGAAAATGGCGATAGATATAAAATCTATAATATTGGGAATAATAAACCTGAAAAAATAATGGATTATTTTAAAGCTTTAGAAAATGCATTAGGAACAAAAATGAAAAAGAATTATCTTCCTATGCAACCAGGAGATGTTTATCAAACCTATGCTAATGTAGAAGATTTGATTAACGACTTTGACTTTAAACCAAGTACATCTATTGAAGATGGACTTAATTCTTTTGCTTCTTGGTATAAAGAATATTACAAAGTAAATTTGTAAGCCTAGTTTGTAATATCCAAGATATAAAATTGTATTTATATTCATTTCTTCTTAGAGGACAATTTTATATCTTGATTGATTTTATGTAAATTACTAAACATATATATTATGTTGCTTGACATTCCTTTTAAGTGAGAATATATTTATTATATAGATTAAATTTAGTTGCAAGTTTAATTTTTATCCTTTAAATTAGATTAGACAAATTAAGAATTTATCAAACTTAAAAATTTCTCTCTCTAATTATCTGATATTTTTCTAATTCCCTTATTTGTTAAATAAGTAAATAAAAAAAGAACCGCCTAAAATTAAAAAAAAAGTCATACTTCTTACATCGTTAAGTAAGTTTGCATTAAATAATAATATCTTTTATAAAAATATTGTTTCCAGAGTATACAATTACTTTCTACTGGACAATATTAAAAATTTGGAGTCAAATTTATGTCCGAAGAAAAGCTTGAAGAAGTTATTTCAGAAAAACCTCAAGAAAATACAGAAACTGTGAGTGAAAAAGGTGTTGCTAAAAGAAAAATAGCAACAAGAAAAAGAAAAATAATAACTTCTACAACTAATGAAGAAGAAACACCTATCAAAAAAAGAAAACCCAGAACTACAAGAAAAAAAATTGTAAAACCTTCTGAAGATACTTCTACTATTACTGAAAATACTGAAGATACTGTTCCTCAAAATAAAGTAGTCGCAGCTAGAAAAGCAGTAAAAAGAAATGTCATTACTAGAAAAGTAGTACAAAATAATGAAGCAACAAATGATGATTCATTTCAAG
>JAENWY010000312.1 GCA_016649775.1 Spirochaetaceae bacterium | reverse complement strand
TAATAAAATTCTCAGTTTCAAACTTCTTATCATTTAAAGACTCTCAGTCTTTATCTATGCAGAGTAATAAATCAAATAGATTAAAACATCATATGATAGTAAGTAAAAATAATAGAATATTAAAATCTGCTTTATTATTTGGTGCTAATGCAAGTGGTAAATCTAATTTCATAAAAGCAATTGATTTTGCAAGAGAATTAGTTTTAAAAGGAGACACCTCTAGAGTAGTCTCAGATAAAAAATATTTCCGAATTGATAGCAATAATAAAAACAAACCTGGTATATTTCAATTTGATATTGAATTAAATGATAGATACTACAGTTATGGATTTGCACTATCTTATATTACTAATGAAGTTCTTGGGGAATGGTTAATAGATATTACAACTACCGAGAATATAATTTTCTCAAGAACTTTAAATGAAAATAAAGAAGAATATTCTACAGAATCTAATCTAACAATCAATGGTAATAATCAAAAAACACGATTTAATATTTATTTAAATGATTTTAAGAAAAAAGAAATGTCAAATTTATTAATATTATCTGATTTAGCAAAGAGAACCTCAGATATTGAAGAATGTCATATATTAAGAAGTATTATGAAATGGTTTTCTTCAATTGTGGTTATTTATCCAAATACTCATAATGATGTATTGAAAGTTAAAACGGTTTTAGCAAATGATGAAATTTTTGATACTTTTCTTGATGGATTAGATACTGGAATAGAACAATCAATTATAAAAGATATTGATTTTAAAAATGCTCTTAAAGATTTACCTGATTCTCTTAAGGATGATTTAATTAAAGATGTTTTAAATTCTTTTAATAAAGACATTAATAGAACTGTTATTTTTAATATGAATGGGAATGTGTTTTTCATAAAAGGTGAAAAAACTTCTACTGGAGAAATTAAACCTATCACTAGAACTATTGTTTTTAACCATGGCAATAATGATGATTATTTTGAATTCAAAGATGAATCAGATGGTACTCGTAGAATATTTGATTTATTACCTCTTTTATCAATAGAAAATGAAGATAGTTTAATACTAATTGATGAACTAGATCAAAGTCTTCATACAAAGCTAGCTCAATTATTTTATGAATTGTTTATGAATTCTTGTAAAGGAATTAAAAAACAATTAATATTTACAACTCATGATATATTATTGATGGATTTAGATTTAGAGAGACAGGATGAAATTTGGTTTATTGAGAGAGAAAAAGATCATTCTAGTAAGCTATATTCGTTGTCTGATTATAAAGTTAGATCCGATACCAAAAGTAAGTTAGGCAATGATTATTTATTAGGTCGTTATGGAGCAATACCCGTATTGGATAAAGAAAGTTGTTGGGTTGGAGATGATGATGAATAGCATTTATAGATTATCATCAAATGCTTTTGATAGAAAAGAACCAAATGAAAATCCAAGAAAAGTTGTTTGGCTATCGGTTGAAGGAACAAGAACTGAGATAAAATATTTTAGATATTTAGATGATAATAAATCAAAATTGGGTATTGATTCTGCAATAATAATAGAACCACTAAAGAAAAATGATACAAAATCTGATCCGTTGTCTGTTTTAAATTTATTAGATGAATATGTAATGCTAAAAGATAAGTCTCTAATACAGCAAATAAAGGGGCTATCAGATTTGGAAGATGCCGTAGAATTAGAAAATATTAGGTTATATCTTGAAAATGAAAATCTTGTTTGTGAAGAAGTTAAATGTAAGATTAAGAATGCAATAAATCTAGCAAAATATGATGTTGAATATCATAAATATTTAGATAGAATTGGTATTGATGATGATATCTTTGCTATAGTAATTGATACAGAAGGCAAGGATAATGAATCACGAAATAATATTGAAGAGATTATTGATAATTGCAAAACTAAAGGTTACCGATGCTTTTTATCTAATCCTTGTTTTGAATTCTTTCTGTTATTGCATACATATAATCCTATTGAAGAATATAATGAAAATAAGGATAATTTTATAAACAATCATAAAGTATCTAAAGCTCATACATATGTTAGTAAATTGTTATCTGATTGCAATAAACATTCTAAAAAAATTACGAAAAAAACTTTTGATGAAATATATTTGCCAAATATAAAATGTGCATTAAAAAACTCTGAAGATTGGGCTCATGAATTAGATACTGTAAAAGATAATGTTGGAACAAATATGGTGAGCTTATTTAAACTTGTTGGCTTTTAAAGATGTAAAGTGGTAGTGACTCTGTCAATTTCATCTTCAACTTTTCTTTTTTTATTAAGTTAATAAATTGAGTTAAAACAGGT
>JAENWY010000177.1 GCA_016649775.1 Spirochaetaceae bacterium | reverse complement strand
ATATAAAAATGAAATATCAATTGATAATAGTTTACTCAATAAATATTCATTGGAAAAAAATTAAATTAGTAGTATTATAAATCAATGCTCACAACTTAAGGAATAACTGGTAAGTCTTTTATGTAATAACCAATTATTCATTGCTTTAATGTAGGATATCTATCCTCAGAAACACGCGTAATGAGTTTAAGTTGTGAACATTGATTATAAATATTTATAGAGAACTTCTTTTAATTAATTTTTACTTTATGATTAATAAGTAGTGTGTTTTATTTGTTTTATTATAATAAATATGAGGGCTTATGAAAAAAGTATTATTATGTGGAATAAAAGGTACTGGAATGTCTACTTTGGCTTTAATACTTCAGCGCATTGGTTATGAAGTATTAGGTTTAGATAAATCAATATATTTTTCTACTGAAGAAAAATTAAAAAATAATGAAATAAAATATTATGAAAATTTTGAATTAACTAATCTAACTGATGATATAGATTTATTTATATATTCTTCTGCATATGAAAAGCTAGATTTAGTAAGAATGGCCAAACAGAGATATAAGTCGTATTCTTATCCTGAATACTTAGGCTATTTATCAACTAAATCACAAACTTATGCAATTTGTGGAACTCATGGTAAAAGTAGTACTGCCGCATTAAGTTCATATGCTTTATCTCAGGGTAACAGGAAAAATTTTTCATTTTACTCTATTTATGGGTCAAATATTATAGGTGAGAGTGATATAACCTATCAAGGTTCTGAAAACTTAATACTGGAAGCCTGTGAATATCAAGATCACTTTTTATTATATCAATTAAATGGGCTTGTAATAACAAATATAGAATATGATCATCCTGATTATTTTAAAGATATAAATCAGATGATTGAAAGTTATAAAAAATTAATTAAAAATATAAAAATAGGTGGATTCTTAATAATTAATAATGATAATTATAATAATAAAAAGATATTAAAATATGTACAATTAACACGTTATGATTTGATTGTGATTACTTATGGATTTCAAAAAAATTCGACTATAGCCATAGAAGAAGGATATAAAAAAGGATATATAAAGATACCGTTCATGGGAAACCAAGAATATAATATACCGACTTTAAATAGATCTTTAATTGGAAATTATGTGGCTGCCTCGATCCTTAGTGCTTGTGTTATTCTTGATAGGGATGCTCCAAAATTATATCTTGATAATTATACTATCATTTTTGAAGAAGTAATAAATACTTTATTAGCTCAATCTTTAAAAGTTTTACAAGACTTTATTGGTATTTCAAGACGTCTTGAATTGCGAGGAATTGTAAATGGTTTGTTATTTTTTGATGATTACGCACATCATCCAACTGAATTAGAAACAGTAATTAATGAGTTGCATTTACGTTATCCAGGAAAAAGAATAATTAGTATTTTTACTCCTCATACAGCAAGTAGAACAAAAGCTCTATTTCAAGATTTTGCTAATGTTCTTTGTGATTTTGATGTATTAATATTAACTCCAACATTCAATGCTAGAGATGATAACTCAATTACAGATTATTCACAATTAATGTATGAAAAAATTAGAAAGCAAGTAGAAGATAATAATAGTAATAAACTATCTGCAATTTATTACTTAGAGAAAGATAATGAGATAATTGATACATGTCTTTTAAATATAAGTTGTAATGATATTATTATAACACTTGGAGCAGCTAATAAAACATATTTAGTTGATGAAATAGCAAGAATTATTAATGGTTAACGTTTTTTTAACATTTAATAAAACAATAATATACTATATAATACGAAAACACAATTAAATTAATAAAGAGAGATAATAGATGAAAAGTATGACCGGCTATGGCTCTTCAGAAATATTAACTGAAGGTTTTCAACTAAGTGTTGAAATAAAAAGCTATAATAATAGATATTTAGATATAATAACAACAATTCCTTACTATTTAAGTTCATTTGAAATACCAATAAAAACAGAAGTGAAGAAAATTGCAAGTCGAGGTCATGTAGAAGTTTCAATAAGAATTAAAATGCTAAAGAGTGATATTATAGTTTTAGTGGACAAGGAAGCTGTTGCTCACTATTCTGAAGCTTTTGATCAAATGGCCTCTGCTAGCGGTAAAATGATTGAGCCGACTTTATCTGATTTTTTAAGTATTGATGGCTTACTTTCTTCTGTCAATGATTCTAGGGTTGATAAATTTAATGATCCTTTGATGACTACATTGGATAAGGCGTTAGTTCAATTTCAAGATAGTAAAAATAGAGAAGGTCTTTCAACTCAAAATGATCTTATTGAGTTAGCGAAAAAAATTGAAGTAAGTTTAAAAATTGTTGAAGCAAGAGCTGGCGAACTAGAAGAATTGGTTAATAAGAGTTTGAGAATAAGATTTGATGAAATCTTAGGTGATCAAAATTATGATGAAAATAGAATTCTACAAGAAGTTGCTGTAATGCTAGTAAAATCTACAATTAATGAAGAAATTAAAAGATTACATATTCACTTAAATGAATTTGATAAATTAGTTAAAGTAAATGGACCTGTAGGGAAACGTCTTGATTTCCTCTGTCAGGAAATGAATCGAGAAATAAATACTATTGGTTCAAAATCACAAATAGCAGAGTTAAATCTAGAAGTTGTACAAATGAAAGACAGTTTAGAAAATATTAGAGAACAAGTTAGGAATGTGGAATAGGGAGATTGATATGAGAATTGCAATAAGCGGGAAAAGTGGTTGTGGAAATACAACTGTAACAACTTTATTGGCAGAAACATTAGGATATACAAAAATAAATTTTACATTCAGAAATTTGGCAGCAGAAAAAGGTTTTGATTTTTGGGATTTTTGTAAAATGGCAGAATCAGATTCCGCTTATGATAAAGAATTAGATATAAGACAGGTTCAAATGGCCATGGCAGTAAAGAATTGTGTTTTAGGTTCTAGGCTTGCTATATGGATGTTAAAAGACGCTGAAGTAAAAGTATACTTGAATGCAAGTATAAAAGAGAGAGCCAAAAGAATTTTTAAACGGGAAAAAGGAGACTTTCAAACTCGTTTAAAGCAAACAAAAGTTAGAGATGATTGTGATACAAATAGATACAAAGCTATTTATAACATCGATAATAATGATACAAGTATTGCTAATATTGTAATTGATACTGAAGGCAAAACACCTGAGAATATTGTACAAATAATTATTGATTATATTAAAGAAATGAATATCTAATACAATAAATAATGATATTGAACTACTGTACAATTATTATATTATGTTATAGTATAATTAAGTTACATCAAAAATAAGGAGCCTTAAATGGTAAACAAAATACCTCTGGATACTCTAATCGATTATAAAGGTAATATATATGAACTTACTTGTGTTGCAATCAAAGAAGCTGATATTTTAAGCAATCCTGGTTGTGGTGGTAGAGAAATTGAAGAAGAGAACGGGAAAATTGTTAGTGAAGTTCTAAAACGAGCTTTAAATGGTGAAATCGTATACACTAAAGACGAAGAAGCTGAAGACAATCAAACCCTCTAAAGATAAAATGGTTTTTCTTTTCGGACCAACAAGCGTTGGAAAAACCAAATTACTTACTGATATTTGTAAGGATAAATTTTCTGTTATTAATGCAGATTCTATTCAAGTTTATAAAGGCTTAGATATAGGATCTGCTAAAGCGTCTAAAGATATAATGGAAAAAATTCCACATTACTTAATTAATATTTTACCTCCTACTAAACAATTCTCTGTTGCTGATTTTATCAAAAAAGCTGATGAAGCTTGTGAAGATATTTATAGCAAAGGAAGAATACCAATTATATCAGGTGGAACAGCTTTTTATTTTAAACATTTTCTTTATGGTTTAAGTGAAGCTCCACCAACAGATCCTAAGGTTAGGAAAGAAATAGAAAAGCAGATTAAATCTCAAGGTATTAACTCTATTTATTTAGCTTTGAAAGAAGTTGATTTACAATCTTATAATAAAATTAATCCAAATGATTCTTATAGAATTCAAAGAGCTTATGAAGTATATAAAACATGTGGTAAGCCATTATCTTCCTTTAGTATATCTGAAAATCCCCGTAATAATATGGAACCATTAATAATAGGTTTATATAGAGATAATGAAGAAATGCAAAGAAGATTACGTGTAAGAGTTGATCTAATGATTAAAGAAGGTTTGTTAGAAGAAGTAAGACGATTAATAAGAGAAGGAGCGAAAGAAGATTGGCCTGGTATGCAAGGAATTGGATATCGTGAATTTTTTGAAGCAATTAAGAATGGTGAAACTTCTCGATCAGAAATACTTTCCAAAATAGTACTTGATTCAAAACATTACGCAAAAAGACAATATACTTTTTTTAGAAGTTTTGAAAATGTAAATTGGATTGAGGCTTCCAAAACTCAAGAAATTGAAAGTTTAATTTGTAACTTTATAAAAAACAAATAATCTAATAGTAAATTGTCTAATTACTAAATACTGATATTTTTGCTTTAAATTTTTTTTCCATAAATAACAATTACATAAATAAAATAATATGCTATAATCTTAATAGGAGTTAATATTATATGAAAAATATTGGAATTTTAGGATGTGGTAATATCGCAAGAAAAATGGCTTTAACTGTTAATCAGATGGAAAATGTTAATTTATATGCAGCAGCATCAAGGACCTATTCTAAGGCTCAAGAGTTTGCCTCTAAGTATAATATAGACAAAGCTTATGGTAGTTATCTT
>JAENWY010000342.1 GCA_016649775.1 Spirochaetaceae bacterium | reverse complement strand
TATGGTTTTTGAAGAAGGTTTAATTCTTTTCTCTGAATTAAACCTTCTGACCCTTAATAAAATTGTACAAGGTTTTACAAAAACTAATCCAGGATCAATGAATCAAGTCATTACTTCTTTAAGGAGATTCCTTGGTTTTCTGTATTCAAAAGATCTATGCATAGAATTTAAAATGAATCCTTCAGTTTATAAGGTACCAAAAATTTCAAGAAGAATACCTTGTTTTACAAGAGATGAAGTTAAAAAATTATTAAATAGTTGTAACCAACAAACTGAAATACATTGCCGGATTCGAGCTGTCATAATGATTGCAGTGACAACTGGCTTGAGAGCATGTGATATTGCTACATTAAAAAGGAAAGATATTGATTGGAAGAATTCAACAATAACACTAAGGCAGAATAAAACAGGTAAATATATTAAATTGCCATTATTAGTTGAAACAGGTAATGCAATTGCAAAATACCTCATCTATTTTCGTGGTAACATTACAACTAACAACGATGCCGTATTTCTTCAACATTGTAGAGTAACTTTACCAATAAATTCGGGAACTATTAAATCTCAGTTCGTAAGACTTTGTAATAAAGCAGAAATAGAAAATAAATCAGGTAGAAGTTTCCATAGTCTTAGGCGCTCAGTAGCTACTTGGCTTTCAGAAGGCGATATAGATCCCCATGCTATCGCAATGTTCCTTGGTCATTCTACGTTTAGTTCAATAAATAAATATATAGCCACAAATCCAAAGATGGCAAGATGCACACTCTCTTTTGATGAAATTCCTCTCTTAAGTGAGGTTTATCATGACTAAATTACTAAGCTTTCTTGCACCCCAATTTGTTGAATATATTGAGTTCCGTAGTTCTCTAGGGTTTTCAAAAAAAAGTCTTGAAGAAAGAACTTCTACTTTTGATAAGTTTTTGTATAAACACTTTTTCAAAAACAATAAGCTTACACAAGAAATGATAAACTTATGGGCCGAAAAAAGACAATATGAACATCAAAATGGTAAACGAGCTCGACTCTCCACTAGTGCAACTTTTCTAAAATATCTAAAGGAGATTCATTACTGTGATGTTTCTATTCCACCTGAATCTATACCCAAATCTCAGCATTTTAATCCTTATATTCTTTCAGATAATGATATATCCAACTTATTCAAAGCAGCTGATACAATGTCAGTTCATAAACTTTGCCCGAATAGAGAATATGTTATGCCTGTAATGCTTAGGATGATGTATTGTTGTGCATTGAGGCCAGGAGAGGCTCGTAACATTTTAAGGGATGATATTGACTTTTCCAATGGTACTATTTTTATTAGGCAGTCCAAGAAACACAAAGACAGGATAATTTGGATGTCTGAAGATCTCTTTATATTATGTAAAAGATATGATGATATCTTTGGATCAAGATATTTCTTCTTTACAAATCCAACTAATAATAAGTACACCCCTTCATGGTTAAGAAGCCAATTTGATATATGTTTGAAAAAATCACAGTTATATAATAAAAGTCCAAGACCAAGATTATATGATCTCAGGCATGCAGCAGTTTCAAGAATTATTTTGAAATGGCTTAAAGAGGGTATTAGCTCAATTGAAATGCTTTATCGTCTCAAAGTTCATCTAGGACATGAAAAGTTTGAAGATACAATGTGGTATCTACATACACTACCAAATAACCTAGTTAGCAGTGCAAACATAGATTGGAATGCTTTAGATATGGTTTACTCAAAAATGGGAGAATCAAAAAATGAAAAAGATTAAGGATCCTACTTTTTTTGAAGGAATTAGAGACTTTCTAAATATATACCTTCCTAAAATTAAAAATTCTTCCCCAAATACTATTTCTTCATATAAATCTACTCTTTCTATGTTCGTGGTTTATCTACAACAATCGCTTAATTATTCAATCTA
>JAENWY010000203.1 GCA_016649775.1 Spirochaetaceae bacterium | reverse complement strand
GAAACTAGTGAAAGTTAGTGGAGCGAAGGGATAAACATTTTAAACGTTTCTTGAACTTGAAGCATCAGAAGTCCTAGAGGGTATAAATGATGGAACAGGAGATGAAGAGAATTAGAGAGATTGGGATTTTATTAGTGCTAATGTGGCATTAATGGAAATGGATAATAAGGAAATATACAATATGAAGTGCCCACTAAATTTGCAAAGACGCGGATTTAGCAATACACTAGGTAAAATAAACAAATAATTTCACATTTACCACTAATCAATTTTTAAAGCTCCTAATTAAAATGTTAAAAAGATCATATCTATAAAAATCTATATGATTTGAATATCCACTTTAATAAGGGCATTGTAGTTCTCCTGGTAGTGTGAGAGGTTGGGCCTGAGAGAGCCTGCCTAATCGATAAATCAATGCATTTTTTTGTTTATTATTCTAAATAGTTTCTTATTAACAGTTCTACTAATCCAAGTTGTGTAATTAATTTATCATACTTTTTCCCATATACTGATACATGAGGAATAAAACTAGTTTCTTTTGACTTTTCTAGATTTCGTTGTACTTTTTCAGCTAGTATCTTTGAAACTTTTTCACTACAGGTTTCAATAATAAAGGTAGAAGGGGAGTAGAAGGTTATAATAGCTTCCATTCCAAAAGTTAAATACCTTGCAGCTTCTTCCAAAATATTATCAACCTTCTCTTTATCGGGATTATCTTCAAGATCTGAGAAAATTGGATTGGAAGGTTCTGTATCAATATTTAATATATAAGCCTGTAAACATCCTTTTCTTGAGTATGTACATTTAGGTCCATCAAAATTTATAGGAATATGTCCTATTTCCAAAGTAGTTCCTCTGATTGTTTGATAGATTTCACCATTGTGAACAAGTGCTCCGTTAACTCCACGTCTAAGATTAAATGTAAATAAACTGTTATCATGTTCTATATCACCATATAGGTATTCACCAAAAGCCAAAGCAGAACAGTTGTTTTGTATGATTATATTTAAATTTAATCTTCTCTCTAGTACTTCAGCTAGTGGATAATTAACTAATCCTTTAATCAGTGGGTAATATAAAACAGACCTATTGATAATATCAACTTGACCCGGGGCTGCAATTGAAATCCCCAATATTTTCTCTTTTTTTATTTTATTATCTAAAATAATTTCTTCAACTTGGGAAATCATTAAATCAATTACACCCTCTATTTCTAAATTTTCATCAATGCTTGAATCAATTTCAGAAATTTTTTCTTCAGAGAAATTAAATAATCCAATACAAAGAGAGCCTGCATAAAATTCAATAGTTATTGAATAAACAGAATTTGGAACAATTGTATAAAGTAAAGGTTTTCTACCTTTTTTGGATTCTTTATTTATATTATTTTTAACTTTACTAGATTTTATAGCTTTAATTGAGCCTCTTTTTTCGAGTTCATTAAATATACGGAATATGGTTGGAGCTTTTAATCCTGTTTCAGATACTAGTTCTGATTGTGATATTCCTTTGTCTCTATTTTTATATATTTGAGTTAATACCATATTGATGTTATGGATTCTTATTTCACTAGCTCTCATGGGATTATTGTTCATATATTTTTTGATTCCTTTTGTGATTTTACAAAAGAATATCACAAAAAATTGAATCTAAAAAGAATAGGGTTGTATATTTAGTTAATTTTTGAAAGAAAGTAACTAAATATCAACCTGTAATATAGAAATTTGTAATTGTGTTATCATATTTACATATATATAATATAATAAAATTTAGTTTTACTATTCACCTTAATCGTTATAAAAAGGTGAATAGTATAAGTGTTATGGAAGAATATAACCTGCACTTAATAAGATGCTATAATATTCAACTCTTTCAAGTTTAATTGAATTTGCTTTTATCATATCATCTAAATGTGAGGCATTCATTGTTCCTAAGATGACTTGCATATTAGCAGGATGTCTTAAATTAAATGCTATAACAATAGTAGCAGCAGTAACATTATATTTTTCACCTAATTGATTTAATGTGTCATTAAGCTTTTTAAATTTAGGGTGGTTTAAAAAACAACCTTCTATTTTTCCATACTGAAGTGGAGACCATGTTTGAATTCTTATATTATGAAGTCTGCAATAATCAAGAGTATTACTTTCTCTGTTCACACCATTATCTTGTAATCTATTGCACATCATAGCATCAGTTACTAATTCAGCCCTAGCCGGTCCAAATTGTAATTGATTAAATTTCATCTTTTCATCTAAGCCTTTTTGTAGTAATCGTAATTGGCTTTCTCCAAAATTAGAAACACCAAAATTAAGTACTTTTCCAGCTTTTTTTAAATCATTAAAAGCTCTATTAACTTCTTCTGGTTCCAACAAAACATCACCTCTATGAATTAATAAAGAATCCAGATGATCTGTGTGTAATCGTTTTAGTTGTCCTTCAACTGAATTCACAATATGTTCATAGCTACAGTCGAACATAACCCCACTTACAATAGCATTTTTATCTTGAATAGTAATCTTATCTCTAACCCCAGGGTTCTTTTTCAAGAAATTACCAAATATTGATTCACAATCTCCTTTTGCATAAATATCACTATGATCAAAGAAAGTTATTCCACTTTCTATTACATGGGATAAGTATTTATCTGCTTCTTCTTGATTTAATTTATTTAGTCTCATACAACCAAGAATTAAACTCTCTTGTGCAAATGCGTTCATATAATTTTCCTCCTAATATTCTATAATAATAGTATAAAGACTATAATTATTAATTCAACCTAAAAAGATTAATTATGAGTTTTTTTTTGAATATGTTAATGTTTATAGAAAAATTTAGAACAAATATGGGTCTTCTCACCTATCTGTGGGTTAATGCCTAATTTTCTTTCATGATAAATTCCTTTAACACCTTAATTTATCTATTAGTTATAGGAATTTTTATGTTGCTGCAAACCAAAAGCACTGTATCTATTAAATTATTAACATTTATGAAGAAAAAAGGTTCCTATTTTCTCTCTGCGTATAAATATTATTCAAATAACTACTTTAAATAATATAATGGTCTTAATTCAAAGTAAAGAACCCTATGAATAATTACGGATTGCCAAAATACTAATATTTTACAATGGAAATTTTTTTATAGTTTTGAAATTGATATTTATTTGTAGTAGTTATAGTTTACATTAAGAGCTAAGCCATTAATTATTTAAATAGAGCATCTTTGATTTACTTTTTTAATTTTCTTAGTATTCTTTAACATATAATATAAATTTTTTGAGGTTAGGTAGATGGATAAAAATAAAGCAGATTGGGTATATACAAATATAGTAAAGGATCATTTTATGAATCCTAGAAATATATGGAAAAAAGATGATAGTTTTGTCCCTGATGGAATAGGTAATGTAGGTTCTATGGCTTGTGGTGATCAAATGAAAATTGGAATTACTGTTGAAGATGGAAAAATTAAACAGTTGAAATGGAAAACTTATGGTTGCGCTTCTGCAATTGCAAGTACTTCAATGATTAGTGAAATGGCTATTGGTATGACATTAGAAGAAGCTTATCATTTAACAGCTCATGATATTACCAGCAAACTAGGATCTCTTCCTGATAATAAACTTCATTGTTCTGTATTAGGTGACGATGGTCTTCGTGGTGCAATTGATGACTATTTCTTTAATCAAGACATTAAGAATCCCTTTAACGAAAATGCATTAAGAATGATTTGCCATTGTAAAAATATAACAAACAGAGATGTAAAAGATTTACATGAACAGTTAGGCATTGATACTCTTGAGTCACTTAAAGAAATTACAGGCTATGGTACTGTTTGTGGTTCTTGTAAAGAAGATATGGCTAAAGAACTTGCTAAATATATTTAATTTTTAAATAAATAAATTTAGTATAAAAAAATAAAACTAGTTGCTTCTTACTTTTCAATCAATTTATTTGCATAAACTAAGACCTTTACTCACACAAAGCCACGGAGAACCTTATTTAATAGGTAATTATTGAAAAAAATATTAAAATATTTGTGATATGCAATTAATTTGTGTAAGAATCAATTGATTTAGAATATGCACTAGGATTCATTCCAACTATCTTTTTGAACTGACGAGAGAAATAGTGTAT
>JAENWY010000039.1 GCA_016649775.1 Spirochaetaceae bacterium | reverse complement strand
TTTTAAATATTTATACTATAAGAGTTAAGAAATCTTTTTCGTGAAATTTTATAAATAAATTTACATTTTATTAGTTTTTGATATTAAAAAAATAATAAATTTAGATTTATTTTATTGACACTTATTGCGTATAGTTTAATACTTACTTACAGGAGTATTTCAATGCAAAGTGAAATCATTAATGAAATAATTGAAGTTGAAGATAAAGCTTCAATGGCAGTAGAAAATTCTAAGAGTGAAGCTAATTTAATTATTGGTAAAGCAAATATTAAGGCTAAACAAATTGTAAAAGATCTTGTTAGAGCTTGTAAGCAAAAAAATCAAATTGAATTTGAAAAGGTCTTAGAACAGAATAATAAAGAATTAACAGATTATCAAATGAGCTTAAAGGAAGATTATTCAAATGATAAATTTGATTATGATTCAATTTCTTCCAAATTAGCAGAGAAAATATGTAACTCATCGGTGTTTGAAACATGAAAAGTTCAGTAAGTACATATGGCTTTATTAATGCTAAATTAAAAGCAAAAATAGGTAACATTAGAAAAAATGAATTAGAAGATAGTTTATTAAAAGCTGGTAGTTTAGTTGAGGCCATCGGAATACTTCGTGAACATGGTTATATACAAGCAGCAGACACATTTGATAAAACGGGTGATTTACAAATGGTTGAACTATCGCTTTTAAAAGATGTTATTTCTGATTACCAAAGTGTAAAAAATTTAACTACTGATTATCCTAAGCAACTAGTTACTACATTATTAACAAAACTTGAAGTAGAGAATATTAAAAATATTATTCGATTATGGTATTCTTCTGCTGTTCATCATAGGCCTATAACTTATAGAACTTCATATTTAATTAAAGAAAAAATAGTTAATAATATTAATTATGTATCTTTGATAAATGCAATTACTTATGAAAATATTATTGATTCCTTAAAAAGTACCTGGTATGCACAAGTTTTGAAGAAATTTGATTTCGAAATTATTGCTAGAGATGGTTTATTTGAGTTAGAGACAGAATTAGATAAATATTGGTATCGTCTTTATATGGACTCTTGTAATTCGTTATCAGGTGATGATAAAATAGTTGCTTCAAAAATTGCTTTAACTGAAATAAATCTTAAAAATTTATTAATGTTAGTTCGTTATGGTTGGTTCCACAAAATGGAAGCTTCTAAACTTGCAAATTCACTTTTCCCTATGGGGAATGTTTATTCAGATAAGAATACACTAGATTACATAAAGACTACCCCAAAAAGTAGACAACCAGAACTATTAGTTAGAGAAAAATTCCCTATTTTAGCAGATAAAATTAAAGATATTACAAATAATGATAACAAAGCTACTATGATTAACCAGACAAGATTTATTGAGAGGTTTTTACTTGAAGAGAAAAGAAAAATTTATCAAAGAATATTAGGTGGGAAACCATTTACAATTGGTATACCACTTGCTTACTTCTATTATCGTGAAGAGCAATATTATATGATTTGTGGAATTCTTGGTGGAAAGTATTATGGTGTGGATTCAGAAAAAATAAAGGGGATTTTATCATGAGTTTGTTTACAGAAAACATGAGGATGATAACTGCTGTCGTAATTGAAGATAAAAGTGATGCAGTAATTAAATCTCTCTTAGAATTAGGTGCTTTAGACTTTGTTCAGATTAATAATTTACCTCCTGAACAGATGGCTCGTCTAAGCAAAAATCGGCCCAATTCAAATAAAGCTGCAATTGAAGATGCTCGTCATCGAATTGATAATCTTTTACGTCAGGGTAAGAGGCCTTTACCAAGCTCTAAAATGTTAAAAGTACAAGATATGAATGATTTGAATATCATGTCATATACAAGCTTTCTTAATAAATTTAGTGCTTCTCTTTCAGCCTTGAAAGATGAGCAAAAGAGCTATAGCCAGAAACTAGAAGCAATGCTTGAAATGAAGTCTTATGTTGATGAAAATAAAAAAGAATATTTGGATATAAGAACGGGTAAGATAACTTCAAATATTGAAGTTTTAGAAAAAAGATTAAGCGAATTTGGTTCTTTGATAATCCAAAAAGACGGAATATTCTCAACAATGACGTTATCAAGAGATAGTGCAAATGTCTCTCAAGTCTTAGAAATGCTTGGGTGGGAAGAAAGTGCCGATTCTAAATTACAAAGAGATGGTTCATTAGCTGTTATCGATAAGTTGAGTATAGAAATAATGGAATGTACTCAAAAAAAAGAAGAAATAGAAGAACAAGTTGCTGAAAAAATTCAAGAGCAAGAACCAAAACTTCTTGAAATGTGGTGTAACCTTCGATTACATGAATTATCTGATCAAATTAGATCATATTTTAAATATACTAACAATACAACTTTATTTTCAGGATGGGTACCAACTAAAGATGCCAACAAAGTTGAAACAGCAATTTTTAGTGCAACAGACGGTCAATGTGTTATTGACTGGACTGATGTAACAGATTCTATTTATGAAACTATTCCTGTTGCTATGAAATCTCCAAAAATATTTAGACCATTCGAAAAGTTAGTATCAAATTATGGCACTCCCGAATATGGCTCTATTAATCCGACTCCTTTTGTTGCAGCTGCATATTTGAGTATGTTCTTACTTATGTTTGCAGATTTAGGACAAGGATTTATATTATTTTTAATTGGACTAGGAATGACAATTAACTTTAAAAAAAATCCAATGAAACCTGATGGGATAATAAATAGGGGAGTTGCTGTTTTAATGATATACCTCGGTATTGTTTCAATGATTGGTGGTATAATTTTTGGTTCCTGTTTTGGTTATCCTATTATACATGCAGTCTGGTTCAATTATCATGAAGTTGTTCAAGGACATCCACTTGCGGGAACACCTGTTCAAAGTGTAATGGATATTTTAGGGATATGTATTAAATATGGTATAATAATTATATTTATTGGTTTGGGTATTAACTGGATTAATTTATTAAGAAAAAGAAGATGGGGCGAGTTTTTATTCTCAAGAACTGGTGTCTCAGGTACAATTATGTATTTAGCCGGTTTATATGTAGCTTTTGGCTATGTAAGAAGTGGTTTTGTATCATTCTCCTTTAATAATTGGATTACTATTGTCTTAATTTCTGGTGCTATTGGTATATTAATAAAAGAACCATTTATTTGGTTAACAGATAAAAAATCTAGACATGGAAAATCATTTAGTTCTGTGGTAAGCCATGCTTTAGGTATGTGGATAATTGAGTTATTAGAAACATTTATTAGCTATATGTCAAATACTTTGTCATTTCTTCGTGTAGCTGGTATGGGTATCGCACATGTTAGTTTAATGGGTGCTTTTGAACAATTATCAACAATTCCAGGAACACATACTTTTGCTGGTATTGCTATATTTGTGGCAGGTAATGTACTTGTTATCACACTAGAAGGTTTATCAGCTGGAATTCAGGCTCTTAGGCTTAATTATTATGAATTCTTTAGTAAGTTTTTTAATGGTACTGGTATTGCGTATTCTCCAGTTAGTTTACGTTCTGCAGACCATAAGTAATATACAGGAGGGTCAATTATGACCAATATTGCATTCAAAAAGAAAATTCGTTTATCGTTTCTAGCTACAGCTCTTATGTTGTTAGCTTCAGGTTTAGTTTTTACACCAAGTATTTTTGCTGCGGGTACAACCACCGCTGCTTCTTCAGATTTAGGTTTAGTTTGTATAGCTGCTGCTATTGCATTTGCTATGGGAGCTCTAGGAGCTGGTATTGCAATTGGTAATGTTGGTGCTGCTGCAATGGGCGCAATCAGTGAGAAACCTGAACTTGCATCACAGGCCTTGATTTTTATTGCTCTTGCTGAAGGTTTAGTAGTTTTTGGTTTTATTATCTCTTTAATGATTTTAGGAAAAGCATAATATGCAATACTATGTCATCGGCGACGAAGATACTGTCTTAGGTTTTTCCTTAGTTGGTGTCTACGGGATGCAGGCGACAAATCCCGCTCAAGCAAAGGCAGCTTGGGATAAAGCCATTGAAGACAAAGAAAATGGAATTATTGTCATAACTCAACCTGTTGCTGATATGATTAGTGATACAGTTGATAAGTATCTTTTTTCAGAGATATTTCCATTAGTAGTTGTTATTCCCGGCCCAGGGGGAAATAAGAGTAAAGATTTACGTACATTAGTTAATAAAGCAATTGGTGTAAGTATATAAAATGGAGAATTTGGTGTGAACAATGACAACAAACTATTGGGCGGCATAATGGATTCGGCTGATGTGAAAGCAAAAGCTATACTCGAGGATGCCAAAAAAAAGGCTGAAGTTATATTAAACGATGCTAATGTTCAAGCAGATAAAGAAGTAAAATTCGAAGAAAGACAATTTAAGAATAAACTTGCTGTTGAATCTTTAAAAAAAACTGCGACTATGAAGGCTGCTAAACGAAAAATAGAGCTAGAAATTCTTGAACAACAATATAATAAATTATTAGAACAAGTTAAAGATGATACTTTAAAGCTTCTTACAGGGCCTAATGGCAATAGTATACTTGTAAAATGGATTATAGAAGCAGTACTTGGCCTAGGAATAGATAAAGCAAAAATTGCTTTTTCTTCTAAAACGCCTGTTGACGATGAAATGTTAACACAGGTTTGTAAAAAGGCTAAGGAAACATACAATTTGGACTTACAACTTTCTTTGGACTCTCGACGTTTAGTAGTTCCTGGGATTGTAGCAACATCCCTAAATGGAAAGATTTCGTTCAACAATCAGGTTGATGTTCGCATGCGAAGATTCGACCGCGATATTAAAATAGCTGTTCAGGAGGGTTCATGCCCACAAGAATAATTGGACACGTAAAACGTGTTAACGGACCTGTTATTACTGTAACTGATATTACTGATGCAGAAATGCTAGAGCTTGTAAGAGTCGGTGAGGAACATTTAGTAGGTGAAGTTCAAAAGCTTAACGAAACTGAAGCTACAGTACAGGTTTATGAAGATGCAACAGGACTATGTCCTGGAGAAAATGTTTATGGTTCAGGTAGCCCTTTAAGTGTAGAACTTGGCCCTGGAATGATTGGCTCAATTTATGATGGAATTCAACGTCCACTTGAGAAATTAGAAGAAGCAAGTGGAACTTTTATTTCTCGTGGTTTAACTTTTGATGGAATTGATCATACGAAAAAATGGCATTTTATACCTACTATTAAAGCTGGGGATACAGTTAATGCCGGTAGTATTATTGGAACAGTTCAAGAGAGTGAAACTATTGTTCATAAAGTTATGATTTCTCCAACAGCTTCCGAAGGTGTAGTTATAAGTATTGTTAATGAAGGTGAATATACTGTAGTTGATGATATTGCAGAAATATCTCAAAATAAAAGTACTGATTTAAAAGTTCAAATGCTTCAAAAATGGTCAATTCGTATTCCAAGACCTGTTAAAGATAGAATGAATTTTCATGCTCCCCTAGTTACGGGTTTAAGAGTTATTGATACTTTATTCCCTCTTGCAAAAGGTGGTACTGTAGCAATTCCTGGTGGTTTTGGTACAGGTAAAACTATGACTCAGCATGCTATTGCACAGTGGTGTGATGCGGATATAATTGTTTATATTGGTTGTGGAGAGCGTGGTAATGAAATGACTGATGTACTTAGAGAGTTTCCTCAGCTAATAGATCCAAGAAATGGTAAGAGTTTGATGGAAAGAACAATATTAATTGCTAATACTTCAAACATGCCTGTATCTGCTCGTGAGGCTTCAATTTATACAGGTATTACTATGGCTGAATACTACAGAGATATGGGCTATGCTGTAGCTGTCATGGCTGATTCTACTTCTAGATGGGCTGAGGCTTTGAGAGAGTTATCAGGACGTATGGAAGAAATGCCTGCAGAGGAAGGTTTTCCTGCATATCTAGCAACTAGAATTGCAGAATTCTATGAGAGAGCTGGATTAATGAAAACCTTATGTGGTGCAGAAGGCTCTGTATCAGTTATTGGGGCAGTTTCTCCTCCAGGTGGTGATTTCTCAGAACCCGTTACAATGCATACAAAGAGATTTGTACGTTGTTTCTGGGGTTTAGATAAATCTTTAGCTAGTGCTAGACATTTTCCTGCAATTAGTTGGACAGATAGTTATAGTGAATATTTACTTGATGTAAAAGGTTGGTGGAGTAAAAAGAGTGATGATACCTGGTTTCAAAATAGAAAAGAAATCATGGAATTATTGCAAAAAGAGGGTCGATTACAACAGATTGTTAAACTAGTTGGTCCCGATGCACTTCCTGATTCTCAGAATTTTATTTTAGAAGTTTGTAACTTATTTAAGAATGCTTTTTTACAACAAAACGCTTTTGATAAGATTGATAGATACTGTACTGTTGAAAAACAGGTAAAAATGCTATCTGTTGTTTTAACATATTGGCATAGAGGTAACGAAGCAATTAATAAAGGTGTTCCTCTAGTTAAACTTAAAAGATTAAAAGTAGTACAAGAAATAAGTCGTATTAAGTTTACTATATCTAATGAAGATATTGATCAAATAGATAAACTTGAACTTAGACTTGAAAAAGCTATTTCTAGCTTAGGAGGAATCTATGAAGACTAAGAATGCTGATCGTCGCTTGTTAGCAGGACGTGAATATCTTGGAGCTAGTAAAATTGATGGTCCATTAGTATTTATGAAAAATACTCATCCAGTTGGTTATGGTGAGCTTGTTGAAATTATAGCACCTGATGGCTCTAGACGTTCTGGACAAGTACTTGAAACTAGTGATGAAATTGTTTGTGTCCAGGTTTTTGAAGGTACTACAGGATTAAATTTACCAGGAACTGGTGCTCATTTTATGGGTGAACCATTAAAGCTTTCTGTTTCAGAAGGAATGCTTGGAAGAGTAATGAACGGACTAGGTAAATCTCGTGATGGATCTCCTCTTCCTCAGGGGGAATTCGAAAGAGATGTAAATGGTGAACCTATTAATCCTACAGCTCGTGTTTATCCACAGAATTTTATACAAACAGGTATTAGTGTTATTGATGGAATGACAACTCTAATTCAGGGCCAGAAATTGCCAATTTTCAGTGGTAATGGTATGGAACATAATGAATTAGCAGCTCAAATTGCAAAACAAGCAAAAGTTATAAATAATGATAGTGATTTTGCTATCGTTTTTGTTGCTATGGGTGTAAAATACGACGTAGCTAGATTTTTTATTAACTCTTTTGAAGAAAGTGGAGTTATAGGAAATGTTGCATTATTTTTATCTTTAGCAGATGATCCATCTATTGAGAGAACAATTACTCCAAGAACCGCGTTAACACTTGCAGAATATTTAGCTTTTGATAAAGGTAAACAGGTTTTAGTTATCATGACAGATATGACTAACTATTGTGAATCTCTAAGAGAAATTTCTACACTTCGTGGTGAAATTCCATCTCGTAAAGGTTATCCTGGATATTTATATTCAAGCTTAGCAGAATTATATGAAAGATCTGGAAAGATAAAAGGTAGTGAAGGTTCAATTACTCAATTACCTATTTTATCGATGCCAAATGATGATATCTCTCATCCTATTCCTGATTTAACAGGTTATATTACTGAGGGTCAAATTGTATTTGATAGAAGTATGCATTCAAGAGGTTTGTATCCTCCTATAAATCCTCTTCCATCTCTTTCAAGGTTGATGAAAGATGGTATTGGTGAAGGCATGACTAGGAAAGATCATCCACATTTATCAAACCAATTATTTGCATCTTATTCACATGTTCAAGAAGTTAGGAACTTAGCTTCAGTTATTGGTGAAGAAGAATTAACCTCAATTGATAAACAGTATATTAAATTTGGTAATTTCTTTGAAAACAATTTTATTTCACAAGGTTCTGATGAAAACCGTTCTATTGAGGGGACACTAGATCTTGGATGGAAGGCTTTAGGTTATTTACCTTCTGAAGAATTACAAAGATTAACTGAAGAAGAAATTGACGAATACTGGACGGAGGCTGATGATTAATGGCCACAATTTTAGCTCCTACTAGGAGCAATCTGATGAAACTGGAAGAAACTTTAAAGTTCGCTAAATTGGGTTATGAACTTCTTGACCAGAAGAGGCAGATTCTTGTGTCTGAATTATTAGCTCTAGTTGATCAAGCTGTTGATTATCAGAGTAAAGTTGATGAATCTTTGGATACTGCCTGGACTACTTTAAGTGATTCAATTATGGAAATGGGGCGATTAAAAGTTGGTAATTTAAGTGGTGCAACAAACATTGAATATACGGTTAACGTTTCTCAAAGAAAAGTTATGGGTGTTAGTGTTCCTGTTGTTAAAACTACTTTTAACGATCAAGGCCCTTATTTTTCACAAGAAAGTGCATCTATATTATCTGAATTAGCAATTCAGAGATTTTCTGAAAGTTTAGAATTAATGGGTAGACTTGCTGAACTCAAAGTTTCAATTATGAGACTTAGTAGAGAAGTAAAAAAAACTATCAGAAAAGTAAATGCCCTTGAGAAAATTTCAATTCCTCAAAATCAAGAGACTATAAAGTATATGAAAGGTCGTATTGAAGAAAGTGAGCGTGAAGCCTTTATTCAGCTTAAATCAATAAAAGATAGTCATCAAAAGCAACAAGAAGCAAAAGAAAAAGCTAAGAAATTAAAGGCTTCTTTAATTTCTAGCAAAAAAGTTGTTTCATCAAATGTTAATAAGGAGGTTTAATATGGCAGTGCCTTTTAAAAATATTTTAGTATATATTGATGGTAGTGAAGAATCTATTTCAGCAATGATGTATGGTATTTTACTTGCAAAACAAAATGGTTCTAAATTGCAAGCTATGTATGTTGTTAATACAAAAGCTTTGTCGGATTTAGTAAAGGCTGGTATCTTTTTAGATATGGAAAAAAATGAATATCAAAGAGATTTGCAAAAAGATGCAGAGAGATACTTAAAACATGCACAAAAGCTTGCCAAAAATAAGGAAGTTGTTGTATCTTGTATAACTGAAGAAGGTTCAGCACATAAAATTGTTCGTGACTATATTAAATCTAATAAAATAGATTTACTAGTATTGGGTAGTGTAAGTGCAATTCGTTCTAGACGAGATGAGCTTAATAGTGAAACTGATAGAATGGTTAGAACTGTACCTTGTCCTGTAATGCTTGTTCGTGAAGATGAAGAATTATGGGAAATCTTTGAATAAAGCTTGAATTAAGATTTTTTAGGAGCAATAACATGAATTTAGTAGAAATATTAGATGAGAAATTAATTGCAGTTCCTTTAAAGGGAACTACAAAAGACGAAATTTTAGAGGAACTAGTTAATACCTTAGCCGAAGGTAAAGGGTTAAGTAAAAGTGGATATACTTCAGTAATTAATGCTGTTAAGAATAGAGAATCATTGGGATCAACTGGTATTGGTAAAGGTATTTGCATACCTCATGCTCAGAGTGATGCTATTGACAAAATTTCACTAGTTGTTGGTGTCTCTAGAGTTCCAATTGATTTTGATTCTCCAGATAATATGAAAAGTAAACTCTTCTTTTTAGTAGTTGCTCCTGTTAGTGCTGCTTCTACTCATGTGGAAGTTTTAGCTTCTATAGCTAGGAGTTGTTCTTCTTCGGTTTTCAGAAGAATGCTTGAACAGTGTAAATCTAGCCGTGAAGTAATTCAGCTTTTTTCAGAATAATAATTATGTATAGTATAAATATTAAGTAAAAATGAAAACCAAAGAGGCGTAATTATTATTCGTCTTACTTGGTTTTTATTATTTTATTTTAATATTAGGAGTTATTTGTGAAATATGTTTTTAATGATGGCGTTATGTTCATCAAAATAAAGGGTGTGCTGTACGATCAAAATATGGAAAATTTGGTCAAATTTCCAGAAGAAAAAGAAATTAATTCTTATGCAATTCCAGATGAAATTAAGGTGATTGAAAAAGGTGCTTTCCAAAATAATAAGCATTTAAAAGAAGTAAGTTTTAACAGAAATATCACCAAAATAAAAAAGAAAGCTTTTAAAAAAAGTAAAAAACTAAAGAATATAATTATTCCTGTAGATGTTGATTTTATTGGTAAAAGTGCTTTTGAAAAATGTGCAAAATTGAAGAGAGTAAAATTTGAAGGAAATATTAGTAAGCTTGGTTCTGCAGTTTTTTCAGGTTGTAAATCTTTAGAAGAAATAAATATTCCTCAACTTCATGCTATTTCTGCTCTTTGTTTTTCTGATTGTAAATCTTTAACTAGTATTGAAATTCCCTCTAGTATTGAAATTATAAAAGAATCAGCTTTTGCAGATTGTGAATCTTTAAAAGAAATAAAACTATCTGAAAATCTTAAGGTTATCAAGGATTTAGCTTTTAGTGGTAATTTAAGTTTACATAATATTGATTTACCAGAAGGTTTAACTACTATTGGTGATAGGGCTTTTAAAGAGTGTACAAATTTAGAAACTATTTGTATTCCTACTAGTGTAACTAAAATAGGGTTAGGTGCTTTTGAAGATTGCAAATCACTCCAAAAAGTTTGTATTAACAGTAAAATCAATTTAATTCAAGAACTATTATTTCATGGATGTTCTAAACTTAAAGAGATTAAGTTACCTTTATCTGTAACCTGCATTAAAAGTTTTGCTTTTTCATCTTGCAAAAATCTTGATAGTATTGAAATGGGAAGTAATGTTACTGATATAGAAGATTGTGCTTTTATAGGGTGCTTAAAATTGACAAATATTGAATTACCACAATCTTTATTAAATATTGGTAAAAGTGCTTTTCAATATTGTGGATCATTAGAAAAGATAAAAATTCCTTCTTCTGTAATATTTATTGGTAAATTGGCCTTTGACAATTGTATTGCCATTAAAGAAATTGAAGTTGTTAAGGACAGTTATGCTGATATTTATTTGAAAGAAATTGGATTTAAAAATTTAATTAAATATTAAGATTTTTGTTTTTACATACTTGGCAAAGTCCAAATAATATTGATTTATCACAGGTCAAATCGAACTCGTGATAATCTTTAATATGTTGGATAAATTTTTTCATATATTCACAATCAAGATGTATAATTTTACCACATTGGGAACACTGCAAATGCAAGTGTTCCTCATTCTTTAAATCATGACAAGCTATTTGATATAAAGCTTTATGAGAATCTGAAGCAGGGAATTTGTTTATAATTTTTTCTTTTTCAAGTTTATCAAGATTCCTATAAATTGTAGTGATATTAACTTTTTGACATTTTTGATTAAAAACTTCCAAGATTGATTCAGCACATAAAGCGGTTTCTTTATTTGTTTTTAGTATTTCAATAATTGTATTTTTGCTTTTTGTGTTGTATCCATTACTCATTACTCACGTACCTTTATTTATTTAGAATTTATTTTTGTATACGTTATTAAGATACTACTAAATCTTATAAAGGGAAATATGAATAGTATTGCTAAAGTTTATTAAAAAGCAATAATTTGATATATATTTACTTGTTATTGAATAAATAGTTAAAAAGTTGAGTATTTATTATTCATTATTCCTATTAAATTTGAATAAACTTTTATAATATCTTGACAGGATAAGACTCAAATACTATTATCTGAAAATAAGTTATAGAATATTCAAGGAGTTAATCATGTCCAAAGCACATAGAGGAACAGGCATTCGTGAAGAAATTAAACACGGCCGAGGCACTTGCCCAATTTGCAAGAAAGAAAACATTAAAGTTCTTTATGAAACAACAATTGACGATATAAAAGTTAAAATTTGTAAAACTTGTAATGCAACAAGAAAGAACGCTAAATAATTTTTAGTTACTGTTTTATGGAAGACTGTCATTAGACAGTCTTTTTTGTTGTTTGCCATCCATGTTTTATAACTAGGTGGTGCAATCTCACTGCGAGTACTCAGAGCTACTGGAAAGATGTAGTTTAAATCGCTAGTTGACGGCAAGTGCGTAATGTGTGAGGTTGCTATGATGGAGCCTGACGAGCAGGTCTTGAACAAACGCACAGAAATTTATTTAGGAATCTTTTATGGATAAGGCTTCGAAGATTGAAAAGTCGATTCTATCTATGCTGTGGAGTAATTGAAGTTTAGATTATGTTAAGTCTAAATTTAAAAAAGCAATTATGAAAGCGAAAAGCATAATTATAGAGAAGAAAAGCAGAGATAACAAAATACTAAATTGTGTGACAAACTCATTTCCATTAGTAATTTTGAAATGGCTATTAAAAGAGTCATAATATTAACAAGTGATAACTCTTAACTTACCAATAAGTGGTAAGTTTCTATTACCGCTAACAGATGAAATGGCAAAGAATTTCAAAGAGATTAAGAGCCGTATACTAGCTAGGGTGTATAAACCTAAACCTGCTTTAAGAGTAGAAATACCAAAATACAATGACGAAATGTGAATGTTAGATATTCCTACTGTAGAAGACAAATACATTTGAA
>JAENWY010000232.1 GCA_016649775.1 Spirochaetaceae bacterium | reverse complement strand
TGACGGATACTTTGGAAGAAACATAGGTAGTGTTTTTCTAATTTATTCCATTAAATTTTAGAAAGTATAATGTGTCAATTATTATATTCTTTTTTATACATTTCTTTGAGATTCAATAAAACTATTGATTTCTTCCTCACTGAACCTTCCGACACTGCAACAATAATAATTACGAGTCCAAAGTGTTGGAATTCGTGATTTCAAAGTATGAAATTCCTCTCTCATAATTTTAGAAGTGTATGCTTTTAGTTGTTGTATCAAAAAGTGAGGACTGTCTTCTGCTCTTGCTTTAACTAAAAGGTGTACACAATCTGGCATAATTTCATTAGATATAATTTCTAAATCTATCTTTGCAGCTTTTTCTAATAATAAGAAAAGTAATCGCTCTGCTATTTCATCAACCAATACTTCTCTTTGATATTTAGGGCACCATATTAAATGGTAGTATAAACTAGTTACACAACCCTCACTAGCTTTCCATCTTTTATCCATAATTTATAAATCCTTATTTATATAAATTATACAACTACTAAATACAAAAAGCTATTGTTAAATAGAATACTAACAATAGCTTTTTATACTTTTATGTTAAAAACTATTAATTATTTTGAATTTATAATAAGTTTATCTAATTCTGTATCAGTTAAATCATAATGATAGAATAAATTGTAGAATGATTTAGCTTCTTTTTTAATATCTATGTTAAAAGCCGCTGGATAGAATAAATTACCAAGCCAATCAATACCTAGTATTCTATTAACAGAAGGCGGACTATCAATCCAACTGAAAGGACCTTCAGGAACTACATAAACTCTATTATTTTTTACTGCATCTATTTCACTAAAAGGACTATTTGGTGCTATAAATTTTTCATAGCTTCCTGCTTGGTCAACTAAAATAACTTCAGGATTCCAGATAATTAATTGCTCAGGACTAACTAGGATGTTATTTCCTTTTCCCACTACTACATTATCAAGTCCTGCTAATTGTAGTGTTTGAGTTCTAAAAGAACCTTTAGGATATGATGTTAAACCATTAGCGCCTACACCGAAATAAACTCTAGTTTGCGTAGTAATTAATTTTTCTGCATTTTTAGCTCTATTTATAGTATCTTCACAGCGTTTAGCTCTTTCTTCACCGTCTGCCTTACGATTTAAAAGATCACCAAGTATTCTATAAGTTTGACCCATATTATCTAAATAAGCTTCTATAAAAATTACTGGAATACCAAGAGTTTCTTGGAGAGTATCAAGTTGTTTAATCATCTCTTCCTTACTTCCCTTGATTTCACCCAAATCTATGACAACTTGTGGATCTGCACTAATAACTGCTTCCATATTTAAGTTTGCTTTTGCACCATAAAAAGCTCCAAATACAGGCAATGATAAAATATCTTTATCAAAGTATTTATCTAATTGAGAAGAGGGTCTGGTACCCCATCCCACCATTTTATCTGGAACCATTGTATAAATAATTAACTGAGCTAAATTGCCTGATGGGGCAACTCTATCAATATTTTTGTCTACAGTTACAACTCGACCTAGAGAATCTGTGAATTCTCTTGTTTGATTTACTTCATTACTTTGCTTGCTTTCAATTGTACCATTTGCAAATATAGTTGCACTAGCAATTACAAGAACAAATAGTAAAATTTTAAATTTTTTCATTTTGACTCCTCATTATTTTTGTTTTTTATTACAAAAATAGATATACTTTTGTTATTTTTATAAAGATAACCATCATTTATTTTGACTATCTTCTTTAATAATTCTGTTTTATTTTTCCTTTGATAATAAGTATCAAAGAAATCCTCTATTTCATCTCCAATTAAAGGTTGGCTAAAATCTAGATTGTAATGTTTGTAGTTATAACTAACATTCTTTAAGTTTAAATAGTTTATTAGATCATCATTTTCAGCATGATTTTCATTTCTCACATAAATAATAGAATCTGTGCAGAGTTCTAATAAATCTGATAGATTATCTTCTTTATCCATTCGTGAAAAAAAGGAGAGAAGTAAATAATCCATCTTTTGCTTATTATCGTTTTTATAATCTTGCCAGTTTTTATTATATAATTTCAAATTAGGCATTTCATTATCTAATAAAAAACTGAAAGCATTTTTATCAGGTTCAACAAGAGCTATTAGTTTACAATAATTTATTAATTCTCTATCTAAAAATCCAAGACCCGCTCCAATATCTAAAATTGAAGAATCTTCATGGATTAAATCTTTAATAATTAATGCCAATTTCTTGTGAAATTCACTTGATTTTGAAGCTTTGCAAAACCACTTGATACTCTTATTATTCCATTCAAACATATATTTTACTTACAATATCAGAGATAGGACTACAAATTTTTTTACCATTAACATTAATTATCTCAATGGGGAGGTCATAAATTTTTCTAAGATTTTCACTCGTCATAACTTTATCAGTATCTCCATTTGCTAAAATCTTTTTATCATCAAGAAATAATACTTTATCACTGAAGGTGAGGGCATGTTCTGGATTATGTGTAGAAAGAATTATGCTATAACCTTGATCTTTTAATTTAGAAATTATGCTCATAACTTTATATTGATTACCATAATCAAGATTTGCAGTAGGCTCATCTAGAATAAGAATATGAGAACCTTGAGCAATTGCTCTAGCTAATAATACTAATTGCCTTTCTCCTCCACTAATACTTGCTGTGGATTTGTTTGAAAGGTTAGCAATTCCGAATTTTTCTAGTGCTTCTTTTGCTATTCTTTTTTCTCTATGTTTTGGAGAACCCAATCCCTCAAGATTACAGGTTGTGCCCATTAACACTGTATCAAACACAGAATAGGAAAACGCTGAAGAAGTATATTGGGGAATATAGGCGATCTCCTTGGCTAAATCTTTCCTGCTATATTTTTCTAATTCCTTTCCCTCTATTATAATATTACCTTTTTCTTTTTTTAAAAAACCTAGTAATAATTTAAATAGAGTTGATTTACCTGCTCCATTTTTTCCTAAAACACATAAAAAGTCACCTTCATTTATGCTAAATGAAATATCCTCTAATACACTATGATCTCTATATCCAAAACTTAAATTCTTTACATTTACTCTCATAATTTTTTTCCTTCTCTTATAATCAAATATAAGAAGAATGGAGCTCCTATGAAGCTTGTTAATATCCCTAGAGGAATCTCACCACTTGTAATTGATCTAGATATTGTATCTACAAGCATCAAAAAACTAGAACCCATTAAAATAGAAACGGGAATTGTATATCTGTAATCACAACCAACAATCATTCGTGTAAAATGGGGGATTACTAATCCAACCCATCCTATATGACCACTAACACTTACACAGGCACTAGTCATTAAAGTTGATGAGAGTATAACAATCTTTCTAAGTAAATTTGTATTTATTCCAAGACTCATAGCCTCATCTTCATTGAGGGTTAATAAATTCAATTTCCATCTAAGTGCTACTATTGGAATAACACCAATGATTATTGGTATTATAATAAAGTTTATATC